>NZ_RQGA01000018.1 GCF_004769575.1 Leptospira perdikensis
CATACTTTCCATTCCAATCCGTAATTCTTTTCCTGAAGAAACTTATTATTTGTTTTGAGTTTTCCAGACTGTTCAACTTCTTTTTCCAAGTATGTTTGTATATCACGGATCCTTTTGCGAATATGGAATCTTTTGATCCTTGTCATTGGATTTGTATCTACAGTCTTCTGTAATGAATCTGTGAGATTTTTAATACCTTCCAAATCGAGTTTACCAGTTTTTGGATCGAAGAAACATTTCAAGTACTTTGGAAGGCCGAGTCTTTGGTTCCATTCGATACCAACATATACACCATCGCTTCTAAATTTTCCTCTATTTATCCTCTCAAGATCGTATAGTTCTTTCGAAATAGGAGTTTTGCCTTTTCTTTTTTCTCGATAGAAAAAGGCATCATATTCCCTTTGAGTTGATCTAAAATCTGGATTCATACACTCTCCTTCTTTTTGTAGAACTTGAAACTTCGATCATCATGGCCAGACGATGGATCTATACAAATTCTACCTAGGTAGTCATATTCACTCCCTGACCAAATAGGCTTTGCAAAGTCTTTCCAAATGAGAATTCCGCCGGGTTTCAAAATTTGGTGAACTGATTTTAGAACTTTTGTCTTATCCACCAAACTACAGTTATATATTTCTTCGCTGTGATATTTGCTCCAAGGAGGATCAGCCATCACGACATCAAATGAATCTGGATCGAAATATTTGTGCGCTTCGGTGGCATCCCCTACTACATCTCGACCAGGAATTTGAGAACCTATTACAGCGAAATTGCTGTCCAGACGGGAATATGGACCAGAGGGAATGGATCCTGAAAACAGATGAAGTAAATTACCCATGTCTGGAATTGTAGCTTTCAATCTAACCAAATCTTGAAGTGAATAAGCTCCTTTATAACCAGAAATGTTTTTGAAATTTTGACCGTAATCCCATTCACCATAAAACCTCTTTCCATTAGAATAAAGATGAAGAGATTCAGGGAGACCTTCCACACGTGCAAAAGAATTATAATTCTCAACGATGGTTTTAGGAGTAATATTTAGCAGAACGTCAGTTTGCATGAAATTCTCTTTTTGCACTCTCAAATGCTTCATTCAATTCTGCCATCTTCTCGGGATCTCCACCTCTATCTGGGTGAAACTCCTTCGCTTTCAATAGAAAACTACGTTTTACGTCTTCGAAGGAACACTTCTCAGGTAAGTCTAAAATGTATTTCCAATGAGGTTTTGAAGGAAGGGCAAGGAAACCAGTGAATATTCTATCCAACATATCCGAAACACCCCAACGATCGATTCCTCGCATTGCATCAATAGTCTTTGCGACTGCCCAAAGATTCTCTTCAATAGTTCTCCATTCATCACATGCGAGAACCCTTTGGTTTCCATTCAGCGTAAACCAAACAGCAACACCTCGATCTTCTGGTTGTTTCTGTTGAGAATAAGGGAGGCCATCTATCTTCAAACGCAGGTTTGTCGATATGATTGCATTAGTTCCACCAAGAAGTTTTAGTTGGTATATCACCTCTTTAGTTGTTTTAGAAATTGAAAGATCTCTTTTCTCAAACCGAGAACCCCGAGGATACTTAGTCCTTTTAAAACCTTCTGGCCAAGCAAGTGGATATGCTTCAATCATGGACGCTCCTCCTTAAAATAATTCCTAATAATCTTGAAAGCTTCCTCTGCTCCAAAAGCGAAGTGAAATTCATGATTCTGTTTTACCAAAAATGATCCAGTCTCAATTTGATTTTTGATTCTTTTGTCTTTTGGAGTGATGCCATCAGCTTTGAAAAGTTTCTCACCTTTCTTTTTCAACTCGATCCAAAGGCCGATTTTTCCATTTCTTGCATAAGGAAAATGGAAGTCCGACCAACCAGAAGAAACTCCTTGCTTTTTTGCAATCAAAGGGTTCCTTTTTCCAGACTCCATACCAACTCTGTATTTCAGATTTGGGTACGTAACTTCAAGCAGGTGAACTAGAGCACTTTGCTCTTGTGCTTCTGAAGGATCTCTGAGAATTGATTTATTCGTCTTCATCTTCAAAATCTCCATCTTCTTTGGAAACAATTGAAAGGCTGAGTTGGGAATTTTCTTTCCTAGTAGATTCCTTGATTTCTTTTTGCTTCTTCTCAACTTCCTTATTGAAATTACTTAGATGTAGATCCGCTTCAGAGAAAAACTTTTCGCAAAGCGAACGGAACTTTTTAAATTCCTTCGGCTCAACTGATTGCAATATTTCATCTAAGCATGCACGAGTTATGATCATGTTATGAGAGATTGGTAAAAGAGTTTCTGGATCATTTGATTGGAATTGTAATTCGAATATTGGCCGAGCTCTTCCTGCTAATTTGAAATCCTTCTGTTTGATAAAATTGATTTGAATTTTCTCGATGGAGGGTAATCGACTATATCTATCTTTAATTCGATTTTCTCTAAGGGACAATTCTGTTGCTTCAAATTGAAGAGCAAGATTTGCAAGATGGGAATTTAGATCCCTTTCGAGATCTTTCGATGTTGGCAAATCCCACCCTTGGATTTCGTTGATCAACTTTTTCATAGATTCAACGATTTTCCAAATGTTAGTATTGGTTTTCTCTCCTGTATCCACAGTAATTTCATAGTTTTGAAGAACCTGTGCTTTTAATTTGAGAGATGATTTGATATCGGCTGAAATTACAGTGTATGTTTTTTCTGCAACTTCACGATCTATTTGATCTTCCGTTTTTTGTGTAAGTGTTGCCTGGGACATGAAAATTATGCTGCCTTATTTTTATTTTTCTCAAAGTATTCCATTGCTCTCTTCATCGAAGGTGTATGCAAAGACGAAGGGAAATTAGCTAGTTTCAAAGGAGGCATCTTGACTTTATATACAGTCGTTAACCTTCTAAGGAACTCTAGAACGTTAGTTTCTAAATTGCCTTGTTTGTTCTCGCAATGTTCTAAAATAAATTTTTCTGGATTCTCTCTGAAAGAAACAGATGGGTTCAGTGAATTAGGTGCGCTCATTGGTTTCGAACTCCTTCATCCAATCATCGAACGAAACTGAATGAGTAATTTCTTCCTTTGGCTCTACTTTGATTATCTGCACTTTAGGTTCAGATACTTCTTTAAAAGGAAGAACATCTCCAGGACGGGATCTTGTGTAGACTAGTGCCTTATTTCTAGCAGGACGTGAAGCTTGGATCCATCCTTCCTTTCTAAGCCATCGTAAAGCATAGTCAACTTTTGCATAGGTCCACCTAGGCATATTCAAAGGCGTATTCGCATTCGCAAGCTCCACGATGTGATTGATTCTTCCTTGCCATGAGTCCTTTGAACCAATTCGAAAGTAAATAAGTCCTAAAATAAAAAGTCTATTCTTGTTCTGGATAAGCAAAGGAGCATCCAAGGGCATTTTTGACCAAAAATCGTTCATCTTCTACCACCTAACGAAATAAATCGAATTACCTCAGCTGACTGCCTTGGCTTTAAATTAAGCATGATAATTCTTTGGCTTAATGCTCGGAGAAGTGGTCTTCCCCAAGCTAAGCAAAACAAAACTAAAGAATGTAACATCAGCGTGACTCCAAGTTGGAACATTCCTTCGTTCATCTATTCCTCCTCCGTAGTCGGGACTTTAAATCCCCAAACTTTTGCAATTTCTCTGGATTGGTCTTTGTCCAAAAAGATATGGTCCAGATCACCAATACAGAAATACTTCATATCATCCAAAAGGTTATCTCTTCGTGATGATTTAAGGCACTGTAAAATGGATAATCCAGTGAATCGGTTTATCTCGTTTAGTTCAGCAGTTTCTGACTCAGGGAGTAAAAACTCTTTGAGAGGCTTATGTGGTTCCCAATCTGGTTTGCTTGTTACATCCAAGATTTTTGAAACTGTTGGTTCCGTAGTTCCGGATCCTGTGATCTCCTTATATCTCACCATGATTTCTTTTGAAGAAAGACCTTCATGATGAAGTTTAGTGATCAAATTTTCTTTAATCTGATCTTGGTTTAATTTTCCAACGTACACAATCTTCCAAGGCTTCTTCTGATGAACTGAATAGAATGCAGCCTGACATTTATAATCCAAACTAACATCTTCCCATTTCTTTGGTATCGAACCAGAAGTCTTGAGATCGATTCCAAACTCAGTGTATTCAAAATCGGTGAATCCGATGACGGGTAATCCAAGTTTGAAGCCATGGTAAAGCAATCTTGTTTGATAGTTTGGTGTTCCAGGTATCGATTTAAAATACTCTACTGCGTATGGAACAGCCGACTCAATCAATGAATACTGCTTCTCAACTTTCTTTAGGTATTTTGAATAATCTTCACTTTCTGGAAAAACATACTCTGGAAGATCTTCATCCATATTCAGTTTATATAAAACATCAACGATTGTTTTCAATACTTGCGGAAATTGAGTTTTGTCCATAGCCATCATGATCTTCTCAATCTTTTCATCTGAAAAGTTCTCAAGACCTTTTGGGAAAACATGCAATAAATGCGATACGACTTCTCGTTGGTATACGTTTATCGCATCACCTACCAATTTTTCCATGGTAAGAGATTCTTTTACAGGATCCATGAGGGACCTCATGACGGCTGATTCAATTGCGTTCCCTCTCCAAGCACCTTCCATCGGCCATCGAGATTTAAAATCAGCAACATATCGAAGATACCAAGTAAATCGGTTCCTTCGAAATGCGTTAAAAGATGAAATCGAAAATCGTTCGATATCAATGTCTCCAAGTTTATTGGAGACGGATTTCATTTGGTTTTGAGTAATCACTGTTTGCATAAGAATCTTCTCTTTTTAAAAGAGATCCTCCTGTTTTTCTGCAGTAACTGGTGGAGTTACATTCTTCACTTCAGGTTTAGGTGTTTCTTTTGGTTTGAGAGCTTCCATATCAGAATGAATTGCTTTGATGCAATCATCGAAAAGATCCAATCTACCAACGGCAGAAAATAACTCTTTGTCTGAGTGAACTTCTCCATTCCATTTGTTGAGGTTCTTTAACTTACCTTCAAGATTTGCGACGGTACTGTTTTTTAATTTTACCAACTTATCAAGAAGATCTGTTTTATATTTCAAAGGATCAAAATCAGGTGTTCCGACAGTAGGAGCATTTCCACCTTCGCTGGAAGGTATAGGATGTTTTGTTTCCTTTGATTCTTCTGGAGTTGTTACTACCGAGGGATTCAATTCTTTTTCAGAAGATCCCATCTCATCAGCTGTATACAAACCCGATAACTCTTGTGGGAATGCTTTTCTCAAAGCTAAAGCTTCAGCACATTTTGAAAGCATAAGTTCGGGCATTTTTGCCCACATTGAATTTGGCTTTCCTTCTTTTGTCTTTTGGACATACGAATCATACTTTGCAATTGCAAAGATTGGTTCCTTGAATCCGGTTCTATATACTCCAACCTTTGCTGCAAGTGGTGGAGTTGGTTCAACCCAAACATCCTTCCAAACTCCATCTTTACCGCAAAACAAAGGCAATGTTTGACCTTCGTATTTTCCTGATCTCTCAGCTATCAACCTGAAACCATCTATGGAAGTTTGAATTGACATTACTTCTTTTTGTTCTTTGGCATCCCAACGTTTTACTGCAAAAACCTGCCTCGCGAAAGGATCCAATTGAGTTCGATTGCAAACCTGAATAAATAATTTCAGTTCATCATCCGTGGATCCTTTACAAATTGTAGATTTCAAAAGGTCTACTTGTTCCTTTGTAATAGAATTAATTGTTATTGCAGTGGTCATACATGCACTCCTTCATTAATCGGTGGGATTAATCCCTCTGCTTCCAGTCGTTCTGTGATCTCTTGAAGAGATGGTTCCCTTCCAAGTTCTGATGAAAGTTTGAATCTCGCTTCATCCACCATTCTTGTAAGTTTATCGAAATCGTCTTTTTTGACCTCATTCCTGATCGATTCATAGTTATCATAATGGCCGCATTCGTTATCCCATCGATCACACAAGAGTTTCTTACTTCCATCGTATGAGTAATCTTGCCATCGCTTAACAGCACGTTTAGCACCACACTTCGGACATTTATTCGAAATCGTGTAATCAGCAAGGAACTCAGAAAATCCGTTATGTTCTGCGATTCTCGGAATTCTTACGGTTATCGTTTCATTCGTTTTTTCCATCTTTACTCTCCTCCTTTTAATACTTGCAAAGAAGAGATGAAGGGTATAAGTTGTTCCTAACATCTCCTCCGATGTGGCCCTCGATTGATCGCCGCCAAGCATAGTCAATCGGGGGTTTGTTGTTTTATGACCAAAGTCCTCCCAAAGGATTCATACTGGTCGAACTTTTCGCATAACGATTCACTGCTGTAGAATCTATAAGATGTCTCACTTTTTTGAATTCCGTATGAAGTTCAGATTGAGTTTTCCCGTGCTGATATTTCTCAGATTTCGAGTTCTCAAATTCCTCCTTAAGGATTTCAAAAAAAGAATTATCCACCCGATTTCATCGCCTCCAATGAATTCAAAAATTCATCCTTTGACATCAAGTTGGAAGGATTGAGTAGCTTTTTGGAAATCTCAAGAAGCTCAGATAACCGGCCATCTTCTTCAACGATCTGAATGGCTGGTCTACCTTCATTCTTGGAAAGCAATCGATAGTCTTTATGCAAAACATACTTAGCATGATCATACAAAGAATTCCAAACCGCTTGATGGCTTGATTTTGATAGCAATGCAAACTCATTGACCAGTTTCGCAATTTCATGGCGGATACTGGATGTGTTTGAAACAACATTAGTTTCCATAAATACCTTCCCTCTTAAGAACAATACGAAGCTCAGCTAACGTAAGTTTGTATCCATAGAGCTTTAGATACCAATCTCGGATTTGCTTTGCTTTCGAAATCATGCGGATACCCTTTCCAATGTTCTAATCGCTTTGGTTGGATCTGGATAATCTCGGTCCAGGTAGATGTCGTGCTTCTCAAACCAGAGAGCGACTTTAGGAGAATGGCACTTGTTGGTAATGAATTCCGAGACTACTGGCCTACTTACACCAGCTTCATACGCAATTGTGGCCTGATCCTTGCCTAAGTAGGCTAAAATCCGACTGATTGCCACCGGATCGTCAGGGAAAGGCCTGACAGGAGACATAGTAAGAATCTCTACTAAATTCGATTGATTAGTTTCGCTCATCATATGTGATTTAACCCTGAACCTAATTGATTTAGGTAACGAAATGAGACTATGCTATTTGCATATTTTTGTAAACAAATAAATTATGCTTATTGCATATTTTTTTCAGGGTATTAATGGAAAGAATTAGGGAGATCCTAACTGACCTCAAAAGTGAGGGATATACTCAATCTTCGTTTGCTGAAGAATTGGGTAAAGACCAAGGGACTGTTAGTAAATGGTTAAATGGGAAAATGGACGTTCCGGAGTCCATTGCAATCATCATCGAAGCAAAGTTTGGTTATAGAAAAGAATGGATTTTGGATGGAAAACTTCCGAAGAAAATAGATCGCAAACAAGAACTTGCTGAAGTCGCTCGGATCTCCAAGCAAGGAAGGGATTTGGATTTGGTTCCAGAAATAAGAGATCTTCTTCCAGATATAAAGAAACTGAAAGAAGAAGATTACAATGTTTTGATTACTACAATTAAAAGATTCCTAGGGAAAAAGTAAGCTAAATTTACAAAGGAATTTTATTTTACTAAAAATCATCTGATCTTGTATTGCTTGATAATCCATTGATAGCATCTATTAAATCTGAACGAATGCTTGCCAAACAATTAGCTTCAATCTTCTTTGAATCTTCCACTGAAGTTGGTCCATGTACAGTTTCGCCTGACTGATAATTCCAAACACTATAAACTAAGTTTTCAAAAATGATCCTTACTTTTTTATCTTTCAAAGTAAGATCTACACTAAAATCGATATAATTTTTATTACCAATAGAAGATTGAAAAGTACTCATATTCGGACATAATAGCTTAATATTTGAAACTATACGTCCATTTGGTTTATCTTTAACTTGCACTGCCCAATTGGAATTATTCAAATTTTTAGCAAACCAAATCAATGCGCGATCATAAGCATCATCTTTGGATACCTTTGTTTCAAGAACTGTAATTATTTCTCTTTCCGATTTTGGAGCGAGTGTCACACAAGCAAATGATAGACAAATTAGAAGTGAAGAAAAGATGTATCTCATGGAACAAGTTTCGATTATTATTTTATTTTAGCAAACCTATTTCTTGTTAGTTTTCGATATAGGTGTTGAGAAAGGTATTTAAATGGGAATTGAGTCTGGCAGACAACCATGTGGTTCTTTGCCAGAATTCTTTTTATCTTTCAGACCAAGACTTCATTTTTCTTAGAAATTCTAAAGCTATCAATGTATCATCGCATTTGATCTGGAGAGGAGTTTTTCTATTTCTAACCGTTATAAATAGAGATCCTAAAGCGATCCTATCGCATGACATCTCCATGATTTCAGTAATTTTCACTTTGGTATGGCCACCTGTGTAAATGTGAAGATTTTTATCGGAAATCAATATGGTTCCTTCTTCAGAGATGTTCTTCGATTTCTGAATCGTAGCCTTGGTTTCATAATAAAAAATTTCGTTTCCATCACCAACGGAAACGGAAGGTGTGATATTCTCGATAGCTTCTGCATTCCGAAGATTTTCTATCTGAGAAAAATAGTTAATCAATTCATCGAGCATTTCCTTGATTCCATTTTGAAGTTGAACCAATTCAATGAATTCATTTAAGAAATTCTTTTCATCTTCAGAAAAGTCTTCATCTTCTACTGCCTCCAATAAAATTGCAGCAAAGCCAGACATAATGGCATTTTCAAAAGCCTCTGAAGATAAATTATTTTTAAACTCTAACAGTAGAAGTTTTTCTTCATTAGACAATTTTCTATCATTGAAACTATTTTTTACATGAGTAATCAAATAGTGCTGAAAAATCTCATCCGGATATTTAGAAAAAGATTTTATTTTATGGATCCGTTCTTTAAGAGCATTCAATTTTGATTCATCTAATGGATCAGAGATATGCTTATCTAGAAAAGAAATCGCCGTCACTCGAGCATTTAAAATATAAAGTGCTGCGAAAATAAGCCCAATCGAAATTGCAAATCCAGTCCAACCCAAAAATATTGAGAGCAAGACGATACCAACGATTCCAGACATAAAAAGGAATTGTTCTAAAATCGTTGTTTGTTTTGTAGCTTGTTCTACAGGAAATTCTACAGAAGTATCGTCTATGGGAATTGATCCACCTTTTACTGAACTGCCTAAATTTTGGCGATACTGAAATCCAGCTACTCCTCCACCTACGTATGCCTTTCCTTTTGCATTAACACCAACCCTTAATCCTTTGATACCAGTTGATAACCCTACTCCACTTTTGGAAAAATTAATTCGGAAAGGACCAGCCTTCATTGATTTTCTGTAACTAATTCCCATTACTTACCTACACTTCTTTTTTGAACTACTTATCGAGCCATCGTTACAAACGAATTTACCATCGGAAGTACAACGAGAAACTCCAACCTTCTTTCCGGAACAAGGTTTGTTAGCGGCAATTAAAACAGATGAGAGAATCGAATTCACTAATATAAAAATATATAAATGTTTCACTACATATAAATCGCATAACAGAGGGATTTTATTTTAATTTATTGCGAAATAAATTTACTAATAACTCAGAGGGTACTGTTGACAGATTTTGAAAGGTCATCTAATGTGAAAAATAACTGCCTTATGTCTCTTCCTTGGATTCGATGATTTTTCAGGATTCATACTAATAAAAAGGAGGTGGCAAATGGCGACTAAAAAGGTGACTTCACCTAGCGTTGCTAGCATAGCTGCAAAATTGCTCTCGAACCCAAACAGTTCGAAAGCAGTTAAATCTGTAGCGGCTTCAACCCTGAGCCAGAGAGAGAAAAAGAAGTAATGGTCCACTTCTCTCCTGGCCTTTTCTAAAACTCTTCGGTAAAATAAAAATAACCGAAGCAACTTTACTGGGGCCTGTTAGCAGCAGGCCTCTTTTTTCCCAATATCACTCTTTGAAATATCGGTACCAGCTTTTTTTCATATTATTTAATTTAAATATTTAATTAGGGAAAGTACTTATTTTTGAAAACAGAGTATTCTTCTTCATTGATATCTAATTTCGTATTACTTAGCCAAATACGAAATAATGATAAATCTGAAATAATATAATCATTTAAGATGAAAGATTTCTTTCCTTTAACAGTCGACACTAGTTCATAACAAATTCTATTTTGTTTTCCAGGTAATTCGATCTTCCATGTATCTATGATTTTCAATTTTCCGCTTTTTATTATGAACTCTAAAACAATTTCTTTCATTGTTAGAAGTATTCTCGTCTATTCGATTGTAAAAAAACACAATCGAAAAAATATTTTTCTATCTGTTCCTTTTTTTCTTTAACTGCTTTTTCTGGATCCTCCCCTCTTAATGTTACTGATACTAAAAGGTCTTGAAGGATTTTTTCTATCTGTTTATCTTCCAACACGAAAAACAGTATATTTGGTAGGTAGGACAAAATACTATACAAATATATAGTATATATGAGACATAAGTTTATTACACGTTGGAAACTTAATTTGGTTTAATGAATTTATTTCCGAGAGAATCTTTGAATTTTTTATCTAATATTTTAGATCTCTCTTCTTCTGTCATTTTTCCTTGCTTCGGCATCGCTTCAATATCTTCTGATCGCTTCAACTTTTCAATTAACTCTAATATTTTCTTATGCTCCGCTGGTAGATCATCTTTATCTTCCTCCAAGTATGGTTTTATTAATCCAAGGTAATCAGGTAACTCGATTCTAATGTCTGATATCGATTCAAGTACTTTGTTAGAACCACCTGAAACAAAAAGTTCAAGATTTTTGGAAAGGGCTATTTCACTAGACTTATAGGGAGTATATTTTGGAAGGTCATGAGTAGAAAGATGCTTATCGTTTAAAGTCGCCCAAAATATGGGATAATGGATATTATTCCATACCCCCTTCAAGTTTTCCCATCCAACAAATGTTATTGGTAATTTATCTGTTCCTCTGTATTCGGAAAGTAACTGAGCGAGATCCATTGAAACTACAAGTATACCAGGCCAAGAATATTTTCCTAATCTAAATCCAATATCAATATCGGGGCCTATAAAATCTAACCTTGGATAATCGTAAGGCAAGTAATCAGTGTTAGCTTCACTTTTGACAGGATAAAACACTGAAGGAAAAGGAAATTCTATCTCTCGGTTCCTGATTGGGAAACCTGCTGTCCATGCGCTTCCTTTTAATCTATAATAGCTATTTTTGCTTAATTTTTCATCAATATAATTTAGAGTTACAAGAAAAGAACAACACGCTGTGTGAATAGATTCTCGATCCTTAACAACCAAAACATAAACCAGCTCATCGCCGATCGATTTCCATAGAAATTTCTCGACCTCTGCAACACTAAACTTATTCGAACTGGACTTTTGAAATGTTGCTAAAAAATGTGAATTGAAATCCTCGAATAACCTCTTTTGGCTCTGATGCCAATCCCAATCATTAGTCTTATCTATATAATTTTTAATAGAATCAAGTGCTAAATTTTCGCAGAAGGTTATATCATCGTTGCCAGAATCATTTTTAATCTTTCCGTCTCTTAAAAGCTCAGAGATTAAATCTTTTCTTTCTACAAAATTTCCATAAAGAGTAGTGTAATTAAACTTATTCTTTAAGTTTGTAGAACCTTGAATATCGACTGATAGAAATAGCCTTAACACTTAAATTCAAATACCTAACTCTCGTCGACGATATTCAAGAGCAGGTATTGAAGTTCCAAAATAATCTGCTATTAAATATTTGTTATTTTGAAACTCTTCTTTTTTTAAGATTAATTCATCACGTGGAATTAAGAAAGCACCAGCAAATCTGTTTGCTTGCTTTTCTACAAGAGAACTTCCATCTCTAGCAAACACCAAAGTCTTTTCAAATTTAGATGGAAGATGAATAAAATAATGACCTAACTCATGTGCAATTGTGAAATTATCTCTAAGTGGAGATGTTAATGGTGAAAGATAAACTACAAAACTACGATCAGGTTGAACAAAAAGACTTCCACCAGCGATTTCGTACGGCTCGGGATTTTCTTCTACTTTTATAGAACCACCCAAAAAATCGACAATTTCCTCAAAGAAACTTCTAACATGGAACTGTTCTTTATATTTTGGGAACATGTTCAGAAACGCAGTTCGAATTTTTCTGGCGTACTGATCAATATCTTCAAAAGTACCTTCAAATGGATCTATCAACATATTAGTATTCTATCTTAATTCTCGGACAATTATTTGGGATATCCAAAAAAAACTTAATTCTAGAGATATAGACTCCAGTTAAGCATGTTTTGCTCCTAAGTAAGAAAATTGTAAACAATTATTATGTCGTATATACCAGACTTAAATTTCCCAACATTTTATATCACACTCCATTGTTCTTTTACGGTTTCTAAAAATGTTCTTGCTATGGTCTTGAAAATTAGCCAATTTTTCGATAACAGAGTTCGAAAATCTCACTAAAATTCAATTTCGGTTTATGAAAATGAAATCATCTATGTATTCTTTGAAATAGAAAATTCTGACATTTTTGAAATTCGCAAAAATCTTGTATTTCAAATGATTATACATCTTCAAATACAGAATTTCCTTGTCATTGAAACGCCTAAGTCATTCCATTCGTTGTAGATGAAAATTATCACTGTTTCGTCCCTAAAAGGTGGTGTCGGAAAAACCACTGTTTCCATTTATTTAGGCCAAGCTCTCTCAAAACTTTATCCTAAATCTAAGATACTACAAATTGATTTAGATCATAACAATAACCTGACGGACTATTATTTACGAAACGAATCTGTAGAACTAATTGAGGGAAATTCAATTTCGAAGTATCTGACAGGAGTGAAAGACTTAGAATCGATTATTACGTCAACAAGCTCAGAAAACATATTTATTATTCCAGCAACACCGAAACTTTCAAAAACAGCGGTTGGACTTTCTTGGGATGCTGGACTTATAAGCCGATTTAGGAAACACTTAAGAAACCTAAAATTCGATTACATCATAATAGATACGCCACCAGCTTTGTGTTTAGAATTGAATTTGGGAATTCATGCAGCTGACCTAGTTATAAGCCCAATTGGATTTTCAAGATGGAACATTCAAGGTTATCAAGAGATTGAAGAAGTCGTAATTAACTCCAATGAATCTTTAGAAAATGGTAAGATCAAAATACTTCCAGTTCGTACGATGGTATCAGAAAAAAAATCTGACAAGCTTGATGAGTTAGATATCCCGTTCGCAAAAACCTTTATTCCAAAAAGTGAATCTATAGCAAGTGCGGTTGACCAAGGCAAACAACTTTCAGAAAAGAATTCTATCTACTTCGAACAACTCGCGAAGGAGATAAAGTAAATGGGTAGATTTGATTCTCTAACAGGCAAACGACCTGGATCCCCAAAAGAAAACTTACCAACATCCAAGACCGAACAAACTGTAAGAAGAATCATCGATCTTCATGAATCGGTTTTAGGAGGAATGAAAAATGTTCTTCAAAATGCGATGGCTCTCGGAGAAGAACTTTTAAAGATCAAAGAAGATTTAGGCCATGGGAATTGGATCCCATGGATTGAACAAAATTTACCTTTCTCGGAAAGATCAGCTAGAAATTATATTTCCATTTTCAAAAACAAGGAACTTCTAAATCGGCAACCGATTGCCGATTTGAAATCGGCCATAAAATTCCTTTCCGATGGGACCCAGGAAGAAAAAGAGATTAATCCAAAAGAAAACCAAGACCCGAAGATTCTATACAAAAGATTTCATCACGGTGAAAAACTCAATCAAAAGGAAAAAATAATCCTAAAAGAGTTTTTGGTAATCGAGAAAGAGAAGATACTCACCAAAGCAAAACAGAAAATCAATGAAATTGAAAACGAATTACAATCGCTTAAGCTATAAAAAATTCATCCTTATTGATAAATTTTTCTTGTACCGATTTCGAATCCGTGATACTAAGTACATGTTCAGTGTTGCACTTGAATCCGATGTCGGGAACTGAGAAGCCCGACGTCACACTCCTTTCTCTAAAACTCCAATAAGATTTTTATGTCTCATTTTGTCCTTGACTCGTTATGTCTCCTTCTGTAAACGTGTACCCGTTCAGATGCCCTGGACTCGTGTCTCAGCACGATATGCAACACTGGATCAATTAAGATGATCCAAAAAACAAAACGAATATTACGTGGCCGTAGGCATACCCACCTAAGAGGATCATATGAGGACAGGATTATGGATACCTGTTGAGATAGAAGTTTTACCTTTAAATCTCACAGAAAAAGTTTTACTCGCAGAAATTGTTTCCCTCTACAGGGTAGGGGAGTGTTTCGCATCTAACGAACATTTTTCTAAACTACTTGGTGTAAGACCAGACTCTGCATCCAGAATGATTTCGAAGCTGAAAAAATTAGGCTACATCAAACAAACAGGATTCGATGGAAGGAAAAGAAAACTCACTCCAGTCTTTGAAACAAAATCGAAGACAAAAGAAGAGCCTATTTTGTCCAAACCATCGCTTTCAGAACCAAAGCAGTATTTTCCCAAAGTTAAAAGCAGGGTAGGGGAGAGTGCCGAGGCTGCCATTGCAATTTCCAACAATCCTCTTAAGAAAGTACAATTAGAGAATAATTTACAGAAGAGCTGGGATGAATTTTTGCAATGGAGTAAAGGAAAAGTTTCAAAAACCACCTGGGAGATCATTGCACAATCACAAAGCCAAATTGGTTTAACTTCTAACGCTTCGTTAATTTACCAAAATTGGCTATCGTTAAAACCGTAATCTTATAAAATTAGAGCCTTATGAGTAATAAAATAAATTCACGAAATTAATTAAGGGGTAGTCTTTGAAAACTTTATATATTTTGGGTGCTGGAGCGAGTGCAGGGAAATCGAGAACATCTGAGCAATGTATACCAACTGTTGCCGAGTTCCCAAAATCAATCTCGAAAATTTTGAATCATTCAACAAGGAAAGTTAGGAATAAGGAACCAAAATTATCAAAAGAAACCTATCAAGCATTACTCCAATTTTCAGAAGGTTGTATTGAATTTGGAACACCTGATACATATGCTAAATCAATATTCTTAAGTAAAGGGGAAGGAAAGGAATACCAGCAGGTAAAAATGATGATTTCATTCATCGTTAAAATTTCACAATTGATGAATGGAGTCGATCCTCGGTATTTTCAATTTTTTTCAGCATTACTTGATTATGAAAAACCTAACGTTGGCCACCTAAATGATGATATATATTTAGCAACCTGGAACTATGATCTTCAAATTAATGAAGCATTGATCCGCTTGCTTTCAGTAGCACCTCATGACCTTCTAGATAGCAATATATATTTTCATGGTTTGAGATACACTGATTACGTAGGGAAAATACCTAAACAAAAAATATTCAGAATAAATGGATATGCAGGATCAATAAATAATGATCTTCATGGAGATTTCGATAGTGAACTTAACTTGTTTTATGATCACTCAATAGATAAAAATACCAAAATAAATTCTGAAATTTTAGCTTTTGAAAATAATTTTAAAAAAAAGGAAAATATTACTCAAAATATAAAATTTGCATGGGATTCGTTTAATAAACAAAATAAAGAAATAGAAAGCCTAAAATTAATCGCAAATCAAATTTCATGCCTAGTTATAATAGGTTATTCATTTCCAATATACAATAGGATCATTGATATGGAAATTCTTCGCAGTTTTACAAATTTAGAAAAAGTTTATTTACAAGACTACGTGGATCATTCATACAAAATTAAAACTTACTTTAGAGACTTGGGGATGTTGCATACATTGGTTTCAGGCCATACGGAATACGTTTCTGGATGTGATCAATTTCTGGTTCCTAGTGAACTTTATTTATAACAAAAAATCATGTTTTGTATTTCTAATATAGTGAATGGGTCATAATCTTAAAACATTCATTTGATTTGAAATTCAAATAGAACTAAATTAAAAAGCTATGCTCGAATTGTTCCCACAATCGGATAAAAATCAGTTTGTAAATACTTTTGATGCTGAAATATATTACGGAAATTCAGAATTAATCCCTATCTGCCAAGTGTGCAAAAAGAATGTTTCATATCACGAAAGGGATCCAAATTTCACGGAATTTGCATGCCATGGAAATATTTTGAGATTTTATTTTGTGGATGGATTTCTTGCGAGAGTTGAAGAATTACATGAATAAAACACATTCTATATTATGAATTTTGTATTCGAGGGGAACGAATGGAAGAAAAAGAAGTTGAAAAATCAGCAAAATCAATTATTGAAAACTTGGTAATACCGCGAATCAAACATCCATTAATGGGAACTTTTATGTTCTCCTTTTTTATAAACAATTTTGATATTTTCTATATGCTGACTTTTTCCCCCAGAGATGATTATATTGGAATTGCAACTTTTTATTCAGCACTAATAACTGAGCCAGCAAGATTTTGGGTTCCAGTAGGGATTGCTATTTTTGTTTTTGTGGTTGAGCCAATGTTGGCTTACTTTAAATTGCATTGGGAATTGTTGTTAAAATTAATTTCCGAAAGAATATCGGAAAGTCAAAATAAAATTTCATTACAATACAGAATTGATTCATTGATAGAAAATATAAAAAAAACCAACAATGAGAATAGCTATTTGGTTAAGTTTATTGAGGAATTATTGAGTAATGTAAACCGAACAATTTCAAATGACAAGGTGAATTTTTTATTTGTTCTCGGCCGGCCTGGTTTAAAGAAAGGCGAATTTGTTGGCCTAGAACAAAATTTAACCATCTCGAAGTACGACCAAGGTGCCTTTTTGGATCAACTTAAGTGTCTTGGAATAGTATATGAGGTCATTAAACCGGGATTTTATCTGGTGGAAAATCCCAAAGACTGGAGGGCATACCTGGCCGAAAGGATTCCATTAAATGCCAGAAATTCAATCGGTAAGTTGGTTTATGATTTACAAAGCCATGAATATAAATCGACAAACGGAATGGGTAAACAAGAATTAATGTTAGCAGAATTTAATGGAAATGATTTGAGTCTGTATTCTCATTTCATAACAGAAGATCTAAGTATGTCTACAATCGAAAATATCGGCAGGAAAATCTATGAAGTTGTAGCGAGCGGTGATTATGATTACAAAAGAAGTCTGTTGGGATAAAAGTTGACATAATAACTATTATAGGAAGCTGATTATGTCGCAAATCATTGCAAAAAGTTTAAAAATTTTTTAAAAAATTTAAATTTTGTGCGACATTTTTAAATTATGTCCCACTTTTCGCGTAAACTAGTAATATGGCGAACTTAGTGAAATCAAAAAAGCGAACTTCCGAGCCACTACTGTTTAATTTTCGAGGAAATTCGGAAATTGGAAAAACAGATCTGGATGTAGGAAAAGTTTCGGAGTTTGATTCATATTTAAAAGAACACAAATTGTCTTTACTAGATCCCAATCTAATTGGTGATCTTTTCAAAATAGAAAAAAATGCAAAATCATTCTTAACTGTTTTCGCAAAAGGTGATTTATCACTGATGAAAATGCCATTGATATCTGTTGTAGGAACGAGAACTCCTACAGAAGAAGGCAAAAAGATGGCCGCTGCGATAACAAGAATTCTCGTTAGAAAAGGATATTGTATTGTGTCAGGACTGGCAACTGGAATTGATACAATTGCACATACAACGGCCCTAGAAATGGGTGGGAAGACTATCGCAGTTTTGGGAACTCCAATTCATAAAATTTATCCTAAAGAAAATATTGAACTTGCGAAGGAAATAATTGTGAAGGGGCTTTTGCTTTCCCCTTCTTTGCCTACTGAATTAAAAGGACGCCATCTATTCCCAAGAAGAAATAGATTAATGGCAGCTATGACGATCGGAACTGTAGTTGTTGAAGCTGGAGAGACTTCTGGAGTGATTCACCAAGCGAAAGAAGCTGTAATCCATCACAGAAAGTTATTTTTTTCATCCATGTTGGCAAACCAAAACTTCCAATGGGTGCAAAGTTTTTTAAATTCAGGGGATGCAATAAAATTAACTAGAACTACTGATATTGAAAAATACATAGCATAAAAAATGTCTAAAGTTCAAACCTTAGTTAAAGAGTTCCCGAATCATTATTATGACAGTAATTATAACATTGGATTTATGCAACTCTATCTTCCCGTTGGATTGAATGAACAGTTGTTCAGAAAAACTAACTCAGGGCGAATTCTTGATTTTAAAGAGTACCGTCCCAGCGGTGTGAGTTACTATAAGTCGACATTCCCAAAGTTCTTAAGCAATGTTTTAAACCTTTCCAAAGAAGATAATTTAACATTTCTTTATCCACCACCTTCCCATACTTTAAAAGATCAAGATGGAAAAAGAAATAGTCCAACTAGGCTACCTGACTTTTTAAAAGAAATTATACCGAAAATTATATGCGATGACATTATTATGCCTGATTTGTTTGAAAGGGTTCGGACGATTGAATCAAAATCACATAGTAAATCAATGCATGATGATTCTATTGAAATTAGGCCAAGGCTTTTATCGAAACATGCTAATTTTATAAAAAACTCGAAAGTGATTTTCTTTGATGATGTTCTAACTACAGGTTCAACAATGGCATCTTGCGCGGAAAAACTAGAGCAAGAATTAAATACAAAAAAACTAGACTTATATTTCATTGCACTAGCTGGAGCGACTACAGAGCAACTGACAGTTCCAACTTGTCAGCATTTAAAATGGAGGTCCATTCCGCATGGTAACTTGGAATAAATTTTTAATTATGTCTCTTAATTAGATTCCTTTCTGCTTGAATCAAACTCTCAGTTTATCTTCACTGTTCTCCACAAATGGAAAGCAAAATAAAAATCTCTGAAGACATTATAAAAATCCGGCCAGACAAACTCGAGCCTCATCCTTGGAACTTTGAGCGATCACCAGTAACAACTGAAGAAAAAGAGGAATGGATTAATTTCAAAGAATCAATTTGGAGAGATGGAGTATGGGCAGATAAACCAATTCTCATTTCTAGAGAGAAAAGTTCATCTACTGGGAAACATTTTATCCTTCGTGGCCGAAGAAGATGGAAGGCGATAAGTGAAGGGATCAAAAAAGAAAAGCTGCCTTCGAGCTATACAATTCCGGCTGTTTACCTACTCTCAGATGAATCGACATTATATGAAGCAATTTACGGCGACAATGATACTCCATTTAAATACAGACCTGAAGATCGATATCGAATCCTAAAAGAACGATGGGGTGTCGATGCCATTTTGGAAATTAATTCTGGAGGATCCAGGAAAGGTGAAATTCAAGTAAAAACTCCTCTATATGAATTAATTCATTCGGCAATCCCTTCCTGGTCAAAAGCAACGATTATAAAAGATCTTACAATTTTAAGAAAGATTCTTAAGGAAGAATCAGAAATAAAATACCCTGAACTTTCCGAAGAGAAAATAGCTAATCTCAACCGCCAGATAAGAAGTTGGTGGGAAAGGAAAAGTAAAATACTGAAACTTGAAGAGGAATTGGAAGAGGTTAAGCAAGGCTATAAGGAAAAGATTCAAAAAATATCTGAAGAGTTAAGCACCTACTCCAAAGGATTTCCAATAGCAGGTGGACCAGAAAGGTATATTTCCTCATTTATAAATTCGAAACGTCCAGAATTTAAGACTCTTCAGGAAATTCGAGGGTTGAAAGAATTTATTAAAAAGAATAAAAACGGCTAACGTATGTTAGCCTATTTCAAAATGGAAATTTCTATTTTGATCTAACATTCAAATTCAGGGATTTTGCAAAAATCTCTACCGAAAATGAATTCTCTCAAAAACGACCTCTGTTTGTCACATTCGTGAAGTCTGTCGGATTGCCTTTGGGAGCATTCAAATGCGGAAATACAGCCTGCCAATCTCTTTGAATAGGAAATTGAATGAGTGTATCTGTAAAGAGGAACGAAGTCCTTTCCTTCAAAAACAATGAGCTCCTGCTTTTTGACTCGGATCGAATCCGGGATTCCAAGATCCGAGCATTTGGCGTTTACCAGGCTACGGGCATTGTTTATTCGTGAGGTACAAGCAGATATCATCAAACATAGAAGGATCAGGTGTATTGGTTTGCTCAAGGGGGATGATTTCATTTTGGGATTCTCCAATTTTTTTGTTTAATGTTCGAAAGGCCAGGTAGGCCAAAATCAAGAGGACCAATATCATGATCCTTATAATTTGATTTTTCCAAGTTCCAAAAAACGAAGCTATCAACTCAATCATGCTTGGTTCTCCGTTTTTCATTCTTTTGCAATCTCCGATTCAACGTCGCACTTCCCCATTCTACTCCAAATCTAAATAACCTTACCGATGTTTTGATAATGATATGGTAAAACATAATCGCAGCCACATAGTTTAGAAAGTTTCTGAAAAGAGCATATTGTGGATCTGTTAGCTTTCCTGAAAATTTGGCCAAGGAAATATAGGTGAACGATGCAATCGTTGCGAATATGAAAACGATCCAAAACTTGTTTGATTTTGATAATTCGATGCCATTCTTCTCGATGATCTTTAAAACAAAAGTTGCTCCGAGTATGACTACGAAAAAGAAAAGTGGATCCCACAGTGGGAGCACCTCGCTTCTTAAATAATCTACGAACATTGTAATTAACTCTCCCATGTTATTTCTCTCCTTTATAAAATGGTTACGCAATAGATCCCGACCGATTTTCTGCCAATTCGGTCTAGAGTTTTGTTTGGAAAAAAGACCTGATTGCCATCTAAGTCTTTGTAATTTGTGAAAAACTTTCCTCTCGGATCATGAGCAGAAATTCCATTGTTGCATTTCCCAACGGCCATGATGACATGTCCCATTTCTGCCTTTGCTTTTGGGTTAAATGCTTCTCTCACATCAATGGAAAAGATCACAGGTGCTTTCGACTCTTCGATGTGATCTTTAATGTTTTCGAGATTGAATTTTTTACTTTTGATCGATGCCTTCCCTGAAAAAAGTTCTTCAAAAAGCATATTGTGGAATTTGTACTCAGTAACTTGACTTTTTGTTTTTGCGAATTGAGCGAGTTCTTTGTAATACTTTTCCTCGGTCCATTCGGTGTACTTTCCAATTCCCAGTTTGTAATCGGTCCATTTGACTAAGTTCAAATAGGAAGTTCCTTGGCACTGATTCGATGGCACTACATTCTTTTTTGCGACGACAAATCTTAGATTGTCCATTTGGGAATCATAGGTGATCCAAGGTGTTATCGATACGTAAGAAGGTATATCTGGTTTAATTTCGTTTTCTTTTAGTTCTCCTGCCATGTCTGATCAGCTCCTGTTTTTAAAATTGATGAAATTCTGTCTGAATATTCCCTTATGATATGCTTATTGAAAATGAAGTCTTCTTCTGATTTTTCATGACGAAAGAATAACCCGATTACGAGCTCTGGATTGTCATCGGTCTCCACTAATCGCAGAAAAGCATGTTGGATTGCATTCCTTACAAATTCCCTTCTCCATGCGGATGATTCTTCCATGCTATCAACTGAGAAAAAGAATTCGTCTTTAGTGATACATTCAACAATCCATTCCGACTGAGAGACTAATTGTTCTTTGAATTTTAATCCTTTATTGTAAAACGTGATGTGTCCATCTGCAGCGCAGTCATGAGTTAAAGTCCACTTTTGGACGGAAAGGCCGTTGTTAAATTTCCCACCATTATGAAGTGAGATTACACAAGCGACATGTGCGGAAAAATGATCCCTTAGAAGATGCAATTGGCCGTAGACAAGTTTGTCTCTAACTATATGATCGATTAATGGAAGCTTTGGATCCTCTGGCTTTACTTGAATCCATTTAGTAGAGATAAATAACTTCTGAGTTTTGATAAGCAAAATCGTTGCCCAAATAGTTAGAAATAAAAGTCCAAAGGACATCGGCAAGGCAATGAAGATCATTATCCAGATGTTTGCATTTAGAAATTCCCATGAGTTCATGTTAGGGAACCTCTAGATCATTTATTAAGAAATTCCAATTCGCAAATAGGTCATAATTGCGAAGATCTTCGAAAGGAAGATTCGAGAGTTCATCAATTAGTTCTCTTGCGATTCTAAAAATATCTTCACAGAAGTCACCAGCCTTCAAAGCAAGTTCTTCAAATTGATTAAATGTTAATTCTTTCCATTCATTGTTCCTGTCTCTCCAAGTTCCTCTCCATACTCCTCCAATTTCTATTTTTTTTAGAGAATTGTTCATTCGGGTACAATCGATTTCTCTCGCTTGGAATTGATAATTTAAGAACTGGACTCCTTCTTCACAAACAGCCTCGGCATGTTTTAATATCCTGATCTTAATATCATGAATCAACTCTTCGGTCGAAGGTAGGTAGTCCACTACGAAAATTGTATAATCAGCTTTAAGAGTTACGAAGTTAACAGATTCTCCATCAATAATTTCCTCTTTTCGGCTTATTACGTCGGCTTCATCGTATATTTCATCCAAAAATGAAAATGAGTTTTCTATGAGAATTTTTTCTCTAACAACTCGCTCTGGTCTACCCCAAGTGTTATTTGCGACATTGAATTCAATAAATTCTGTCGGATCTTCGTAAAGATTTAAATCCGATATAATTAAATCTTCCTTATTTCTTATAGTTACATTTTTCATGTTTAGGATACCTTCGTTATTTGAATTTGACAAGCATAACCACCACTTAATGAAGCGTTCCCATGCCATGTTGACGAAATATCTGGTCTTAGGTCTATGTAATCTCCGGCTAATAGTTCAATGGTATGTGAGAACGAATCATAATTCGATGTTGGTGGAATAACGACTATACCATAAATATGGATAGAGTTATTCTTATATAATCCTACTCTGTAGTTTCCATTTGAAGACAAAAATCCTGTTAGTAAATACTTCCCAGATTGAGGAGCTGTAAATCTCCATGAGGCTCCAGTAGTCACAGCATTATGAGTGTCATATACCTTGGCTCCGAAATTAATCTGAGTAGTTAATGAAGTTTGGTTAGCTGAACTGTAGTAAGAAGCTCCTACGAATTCTTCTCTAGCGAATGCTTGTGATCCTCCACTCAATTTAAAGAAACTAAATGTTACATTTGTATCCGATCCAGTCGTAGGAGTATTTGGAGAACGAAAATCTATTGTATCGCCTGTTTTTAAATCACTAACTAATGTTCCTAGGTTTTCAGTTGCTCCAGGAGTAAGATACCCCATAGATACCCCATTTAATACAGAACCATTCTTAAATACATAAATGTAACCTCCAGCACCTACACCCGTTCCCAAATTACTGATATTAAAACAGTAATCTCCAGATTCAGGAATTGTAATAACTCCTGTAGAGGTGTTATAAATGTTATGTGAATCCTTAACTTTAGTGTTAAATTTTAATGTCGTAGTATTGGCAGTGAATGAAGTTCCTGTATGTCCAGTTACTAGCCCACTAACTGTTCTTCCATCTCCTACTTGTGAAGATAATTGAACCGTTCCACCCCATCCTTGAATTGGAACAGAAAGATTTATAGATATTACTTGGCTATCGTTAAAAACTAAGGATAAGTTTTGTGGAGTTAATCCATTTGTTGCTGATTCTGCAGAAAATTTGAATACTGATTCTCCACCTAAAGCCAGAATATTAGATTGATTTGCTGTCCCAATATTCCTAATTGCAAAGCCAACTTGTTGAGTTGTGGCACAAATTGTTGAATCAAAAACCAAACCATTTGGTGCAGAGAAAGATCCAACTAAGCTCGGGATACTTGTTCCTGCAGTTATTCTTCCTTTTATTTCCAAGTTTTGGCCATTTCTTCTCCAATACAAAGAGGATGAAGGCGAGTTACCAAAATTAGAAAAAGTTGGGCTATAAGATTGCCATTCAGTTATTATCGATCCTTGGTTAATGTTAGGAGTCCAGATTCTAAAATTTTTAAAATAGGAACTTGCGTCACCCAAGGTTTTTGTATGAATTAATAACCTATAGGTTAATGAAGTTGAAGTTTGAAACTGACAAGAAAATTTTCCCTGTCTCGGGATATTAACAAAAGGATGTTCTTCGATGAAACGATTGTTTGACGGATGGATTAGTTGAGATTTACCAATATCGTATATGTAAATATTGGTCTCACAATTATTCGTTGTAATAAAATCAAAAGAGATTTCTAAAATACTATTCTTGTGTACATTAGAAATTGTAAATTCTTTGGATACTCCATATCCGACTTCTGATGTCATGTAATAGAAGTCGGGTTCAGCATTGTAATTTACATTGTTAAAAGATAAAAGACCTAATCCACCTCCACCAACTCCTCCATTTGTGGGAGGAGTTGAACCGTCATTATATTTCACCCAGCCTAATTGACTAACAGGGTCTCCAATAGCATTTGGGAAATCTATGTAATTGTTTGTTTCATTAGCAGATCCAAATTCTAACCCACTTTCGTCCGACTTTACTTTTACAACTTTCGATTTTTGCCCACTAAATGATGCTGGTGTATCTTTTAAATTTAAGAAACCTATATCTAAAAACGAATTCGGAAGTTTAGAATCCATATTTAACGGAGCATAGCCATTAGGCATTCCCTTCTCGGATATGTTTTGTTTATTAGAAATTTCACTACTTAAGCTGGATAATGCAGTGTTTATTTCTCCTTTATCATAATAATCATCAGAGAGATCAATCGCCCCAGTTTCGCCGTTTACCGAAGTTACTGGAGCAGAGGGAGGATCAATGAATATCAGGCCACTCCCATTTGAAGAGAGGACTCTTCCTGGAATTGTACTTCCTGGAAAACTTAAAATTTTTGATAAAACGTATTCAATTCCATTTAGAAGAAAATTCTTACCTGCTGGAAGTTCAATGGATTCAGATGATACCCAAGCAGATTTTGCTTTTAGCCATTGAAATGTTTTATTGGTTGTTCCAAGAAGAGAAATCCCTCCTCCGTCTGCAGAGTCTTCATCGGGAGAATTAACTTTCCCGAGTTCAATATTCTTGTCTTTGACTTGAATCACATCACCTTCAATTAAGTTTCCTTGTGAAACGATTTTACCTGGAACAAACAAATCTCGTCCTAACGTGAGGTCACGGATTCCGCTTACATCCCCTTCATTTGAAATACTGACATTGGTTTCTTGAATGATATTTCCATCAGTAGTAGACTTTAAGAATCGGTTTCCAGAAGGAGTTGAAAGACTATTAATTTTATTATTCCAAAGGTATCGTAAAATTGATTCTACAGTTCCATTTGGAGAACCAGTAATTGTATCCCAAAATAATGAAACAACTCCAACTAATGATGCTCCTAAGGATTCCAAATTTGAAGCTAAGTTAGAATAAATACTGGCTTCGGTAGTAGGTGAAACTACGTGGACTGTTTTAGCGATATCAGGAATGACAATGAACTCTCCAGAAGCAACGGTAATAATTTCTCCAGAATAATTGATTTCGATATCATAAAAATAGATCCCTCCTTCAAGAAGTTGGGTATGTCCTGTTTCAAGGTTAACTACAATTTTTCTGATTGGTTCACTCCAATCATTTCCAGGATCACTTCCATTGATTGGGAAAGAGATTACTCTCTCTTCATCTTCAGGATTCTTTTTAACGCTAAATTGTACGGTTGTTGAAGGAAGATGTAGGTTCGGAATATCTTCAAAAATTAGTCCCCTATCACCTCTGTAAGTGTCCCCTCTATATATTTCTAAAATGCGATTTATCATGATATGAAAATCCTGCCTCTAAATTCAGTAGTTATGATGCCATTTCTGTTCACTTCCAAATCGTAGTTGTATGTTCCTCGTTTTAAATGATTTGGAAGAATAGCTGTGATTACGTTTTCAAAAATAGAAACTGATGCATCGCCAACAATGTCTTGATCGTTAAATTTCTGAGCAGTTAAGGCTATAATTGAATTATCCAAAAAGGAAGATTCGAAACTCATCTTGTATGTGTTTCCTTCTTTAAAATCGAATTCTTTTATTTTCGGTAATGTATTCATTTTTTACCCGATCTTAACCGCTGAAACTGCACAAACAACTTCAGGAGGGAATTTAGATTTCTTAATTCGAAATGTATTAGTTACATCTGTTATGCCAATAGCTCCACCAGGACGTGAAATTGTCCCAAATGGAGTTGAACCAGTCCAATAAGCAGATTCGCTAAACCATGGAACTGGAGGCGCACCTGCTCCATTTGCTGGAACACACCAAATAAAAAATACCATCCATGTTCCTGATTCAGGTAACACAATATCTGCTTCTTGATCTATATCCAGACCAGGAATAGTAGACCAAAAAGTTCTTCCTGCGAAACGTGAATTTAGTGTGGAAAGGTTTACTGCATGTCCTCCTGCTGTAGGGTTTGGAATCGATAACGGACCAGTCATCGAATCTCCACTTTTAGAAACTTTTGTATCTAACTGGGATCTATTAACTGCATCTGTTGGCAAAATTCCAGCTGCAAGATTTATCAGCTTATGAAGATCCATATTTAGATCTCCTTCCATTGGTCTTGAACCATTCAATTTTAAAAGTGTTTCGAATACGATTTCTTGAACATGTAACTGATTTTCGAATGAGTTTGTACTTCCCATTCCTTCATAGGAGCATTTGAATACTTTCCCGTCTTCACTTGCAGGTATTATAATCAATCCATCGCGATCCCATGGTGGTTCATGGTAGTTTGAGAAAAATTGAAGTGGCCCTGGTAGACCGAGAACTTCTGTAAACTCTTGATCATCTTCGGCTCTAAAAATTTTCAATGTTGAATTGGGAGTTCTTTTTTCGGGAACCTCATCCAATCGAAAACCAAAATATTTTCCCTTTGATTCTATGATTTCGACAACGGTTTTTAATTCATCAACGATATTCTCGTAAAGAAATCTTTTCTCGATTGGATCCCATCTTAAGTTTGCTGTCTTGGCCATTATCTATCCTTCATTGCCATTGATTGTGATTCGATTTTAGCGTTGAGTGCAGCAAGCCAATTTTCTTGCTTCGAGCTATTTACGCCAAATGTCAGCTCGCAGAATTTGTTGTAAGGAGTGTATTTATATTTAACCAATTTGAGAGGTTGAGTCTTGTGAAGTGAAGTGTATGATTCTATTGCGACTTCATCAATATAGACTTCTGTTCCATTTTGGGGATTATCAAAGATGAATCCAAATTCTTTAATCCGATCAATTGGTAAATTTGCAACAGGTATTGCGATTAGTTCTGGATTGGAAGTTTGGTTTATAGTAATCGGGAATAGATATTCTTTGAAGGAATCTTTTCCAATTCCAAAACGTAGGTAAGACCCAAGCTTATTTGCATAGATGTAAAGATAAATTGTTTTGAGTCCGCTAACTCGTTTATCAAGTGAATATTTAACTTCCTTTTCGTGTGCGCTGTTGCCAAACGATAACTTTAAGGATCCAGCACCGGTAATAAAAATTGCTGTTGAGATAGAGGCTGCAACTTCAGGTGGAAAGACAAATCCATCCAATGAATCCATTTCGTTTAGAATCTCTTTATAGTAACCTTCTTCGGTAACAATGGAATAGGTTCCTATTTTCCAATACTTCCATTTGCCTTTCTTTGCGGATCCTTCTTCTTTGGGCTCCGACTTCGCATTGATTTCTGCAGTTGCCAAAGCTTCGCAAACTTCATCTGTAAAATATGCAGGAACATCAATTGGTCCTTCCATGGGTCCATATTTTGCAACAGAAGTTGGGTTCGATTTCAATGCTCCAAGAGTCATAGGAGTAGTTCCATCTTCTGACTTTTCTTTCTTTCGATTTACTTCTACTATGTTGACGATGTTATCTAGGTTTTCATCGAAATCGAAAATTTGGCCATCATATGAAGAAAAGATTTTTTCAATTATTGCAGATGATTTTGGATTCAAAGTAATCCTGCCATCAGGTTCAATGACTAACTTCCATTGGCCTCCTAACATATTTCTTATGAACTCAAAAGCTTTTTCGATGGTGATTCCTTCCAAATCGATACCACCACCGATTGGAACGGAAGAGGATGTTGTAATTCCTCCTGTAGAAGCAATTATTCCTTTCACTTGAGGTAAATATTCTAGAACAATTTGTTTCAAAATGTCTGAAACAGGAGTAGTTGGATTGGTCCATTGAGTTGGAAGAATCGTAATAGTTCCTTGTGCGATTTCCTGTTCAATCCCATCAGGTCGAAGGGCAATGAGAGTATCTCCCATGATCGATACAACATTGTATTTGCCATTGTTTCGAGAATTGAGTGCGTTCTTGATATAGAAAACATTCCCCGGGTTTATCGTAGGATGTACATTGGTGTTGAGTTTGATTTCTACATTTAATCCAGCCTTGGTAATAGATTGGATTCTATAAAAATGCTTATCGATAGTTGGACGAATTGTGACTTTCTTTAATCGTTCACGAAATCCAAGTCCTTGGAATTCAAGCTTTTGATTTCGAGAAGATCCTTGTCGTGGATATTTAAAAACATATCCACCAAAAGTATCTATTCCATCGACTCGGATCCTAATAACAGTGAATCGTTCCAATGGAAATGAAGGTAGGGAATTGAGTTCGAACTTAATCGACTTGGATCCGAATTCATCTACATCAAATTCCAAAGTTCTGAATTTTGTGTTTTGAATTCCAAGTGGAATAGATCCTAAAAGAGTTCCAGATACAGTTCTAAAATCTAATCGATCATCTCCACCATTGTTTTCATCAATGAAATCTTCCCAAGTTTGGAATGGACTTGATTCAGAATACATTTTGGATGCGAACATCCCTATTCCCTTTACGGCCAATCTAATTGTCTTGAATCCCATTAGAAGGCCACCCTTGTTCGATATGTTAGCTTAAACTTTATAGTTGCAAGTCCCTGGAAGCGGATACCATTCAATCCTCGTTTTAAAACTAATCCAGGTGTTCCTGCTGTAAGGATAAGATTGTTTGGAAATGTAATTCCATCCCTCTTATAATAAATGATTCCATCAACTGAATCATGAATTAAGGATTGTCCAGCTACCAAAGAGGATTGTTGGTATCGAACAGATTGGCGACCAATGAATTCCGAGTTTACAATTGTTCCGAAATCAATTGCGAAATCCGGATTAGGACCAAGAGATTCCATTTCCATGATGACATGAGTTGGAAAAGCGATCCTCGGAAAATTGATTTCTTTGATCTCTCCTGAACTTAGTAAGAAAACTTCAGTAACTGGATCCATTTCCCAAAGACCACCCAAAAGAACAAAGGTCATTGTATTGTCCATGCCGATGACGTTTTCTAGGCCATCATTTGTCTTTGGATCAAAGTTCTTAAGCATGATCTTGATGCGTTTCTTTCGAGTAGTGTTGACCAACCAATATGGACCATCGATTTCTGGTTCAGAGAAGAAAGCTGCTATTTCATTTAAAGCATATTCGTAATCGATAGGTCTACTCGCGACATGATCAAATTTTAAAGTGATCTCACGCTTTCCGATTCTACCGTTTCCTCGGAATACAGTTCCATGTTCATCCGCTTTCTCCACATAATCACCTTCAGGTGCAAAGGATGGATTTGGAACTTTCATCGTTTCAGCCATCACATCAGTAAGGTTGAGAATGTTTCCAAATTGGTTTTGAACGATGTATTCAAAGGAAGTACTCATCCTGGCACCGCACTCATGACTCCAAAGCGCATATCTTCATTCATCCTGCGCTTGAACTCATCATAGTTGTCTTTTTCATAAAAAGTATTTGTGAAGTATTGATTGATTATGAGCTGATCTTGATTCAAAGATCTTCCATTTCTCATTGCTTCCAATGTTTGGAAGTTTCGAGCAGTGGCCGCTCTCGGCATTACATACTCACCACCTTCTAGATTTGCGTTCACTCCTCCATCTTTATGGCGAAGTCCAGAAACAAATCCACCTCTCTCGAATTGAGGAGGCATAGGAGGAGGTTCGGAAGCAACTGCAGCCATCGATGTAGCACCTGTAGCTAATATGAGGCCAGAAAGCGTTGCTGCAAGAGCAGGACCTAATACCCATCCGACGGGACCACCCATGGCAGCCATGGATACACCTGCTGCAATTGCATTCATCACACCCATAGCCATTTGCATTTTAATCGCAGCGATATTCGCAACTTTAGAAGCAGCCCATGCAGCCAACTCGGCTTTATACTTCATGATTGCCGCTTTTTTATCTCTTTCTTCCTTTGCTTTTGCTAATTCTTTCTCTCTAGTTTCCCTTTCTTCTTCTAATCGTTTCTTTTCAGATTCAATTTCTAATTGTCTTGCTTTCCAATCTTCTTCTTTGGCAATCTCTTCATCTTCTAAATCATCGAGAGATTTTTCTTTTTCGTCTTGCCATGCATTTTGAAATTGATTTGCGAGATCCAATTTCATTTGTTCTAACTCTTCAATTAATGCTAGGCGCTCAATTTCATATTGTTCAGTGTCGCCATAGATTTGCTCGAGCATTGCAATCTTATCATTATAAGAGGATTCGAGTCTTGCTACTTCGGCAAGGTAGTTCTCATCTTCTGCAAGATTCTTCTCTTCCGAATACTTTCTTTCGATCTCTTGCTTACGTTTTTCAAATTCTTCCTGTTCAGCTAAAATTGCATCATTCTTTCTGGACAATGCCTCAAGCTCTGCACTAATCCTTTCTTCAAGTCTTGCGAGTTCTTTCTCATCTTGTTTGGCTGCGTATTGTGATAACCAATCAGTAAAGGTAATTAATTTTCGAGATCTTGCATTTGCCAATTGTGCTTTTGATTGAATTAAGGCAATTGCTTGGTTTGCCATTTCGCCAAGCATAGACATTGCACCTTTTATGGTGTTTCCTAATTGGGTACCAAATGAGCGTTTAATATTTTCGCTTGCCAATCCAGCAGCATTGACTAGTGGATCGAATGCTCCAGCAGAAACATTTACTATTTGAACTTCTGCTTTAACTTTTACTTCAGAGTATCCTTTCGCTTTCTGAAGTGCTTTTTGCATTTCTTCATTCAGCTTTTGTCCAGGCTTTAACGCAATATCCAAGCTTACCTGGACTTTGCCGTCTTTGGATCCAGGTATCTCGGAGACAGTTGCTCCAAATTTTTCTAATACAGAAGTAGCTTCCTTTGCTTCTTCAATTGATGCAAAGTCTGCTTTGAATTCCAAAGGTTTGTTATAAGCTTTCGAGAGAAGATCAATTGTATTAATTAAATCTTTTAGAGCAATTGTATGATTTTTGATTCCAGTAATTCTAGGAGGAAGATTTTTATCCCCCTTTTCTTCAACTTGTTGCTTCTCTTTAAGTTCCTTAATAATTCTTTCAATCTGCGAACTTCTAATTTTTCCATGTCCTTCATGACCAGAATCTTTAATGAAAATTGAATTGATTTCTTTAATAGTTAAACCTAATTCTTTGAATTTCTTAATATATTTTTCAATTTCTTTTGTTTCAATTAGTCCATTCATTTTTTCTGTAGATTTAATTTGAATTTCTTCTAATGTAGCAAGAGCCTTTGGAATATCTTTCACTGCTATTTTATCTGCTGCTACTTTTGCAGCTGCATTTCTGGCTTCGTCTGCTCGATTCTTCATGTAAAGAAATGCACCTGCAAGAGCCATTACTGCACCAGTGATTAAACCGATTGGTCCAAGTGCGAGGTTCATTGTGATACCAAGACTTTGGATCACTGGAATAGCCATTTTAACTGCTACCATAATTCCAGAAGCTCCTGCGATTACTCCGATGAGTATTGCAAGACCAGCTGTTAGTTGAACAATCGTTCTGAAGAGTGCTGGATTCTCATTTCGGAATCGAAGGATCCATTCCAATAAATCTTTGATTCCTCTGACACCTGTTGATGCAGCACCGTAAAGATCATCTCCGATAGCTTTCTTCACCATATCGGTGGTATCTGCAAGATTGGAAACTTGTCCTTCCCATGTTTCTGCAACGGCAGCCATTGAACCAGCGACACCCTTCATTCCACCAAAAGCTAAAATTGCATTTTGAATTGCTTCTTCAGACTTAACAACTGTTTGAGTCACTCCTTTGAAAGTAAGGGAAACTTTGTCTCCTGCATCCTTTGCCTTTATTCCAAACTCTTTAAGTCTTTCGTTTTCACCGGTCATTGCGTCCAATGCGGCTTCAACTACTTGATCGAGACTTTTTCCTTGCGAAGCTGCAAGGTCTCCAAGTTTAACCATCTCTTCCATAGTAGGTCTGAGACCACGGTTCACTAGTTTGATGTAACCTGAAGTTGCCTCATTTAATTGGTAAGGAGTTTTAGCGGCATATTCTGTCAGTAAACCCATCGCCTTTGTTGCGGCTGCTTGGCTACCTAAAGAGATTTTGAGTACAGAATTGTATTTTTGAAATTCTCCGGTGACTGCTAAAGCACCTTTGACCATCGAAGTGGTGGCCGCTACGAATGCAGCAGATCCAGCTAACTTTGCAAGTTCTTCGAAAGCATGCTTCGGTTCTTTTGTAGATTGGGCAATTTTACTAGAAGCCTTCTCAATGATAGCTTCAGTTCTTTTTACTTCTTCTTGAATTTTTTTGAATCGTTCGGATCCAAGAGTAGTATTTCCTAAGATATTGTTTAACCGCTCAAGGCGGGTTTTCATATCGTTAAGAGTTGGAGAAGTCGAAGAGATTGCCTTCTTTAACTTGGTAAAGTTTTGATCACCAATGTTTCCAATTCTAGAAACCGATCGATCATGTTCCTGATGGAGTCCGAAAATTCGATACATCGCAGCTTCATACTGACTCGTACCCAGAATCATTTCTGAATATACTGCTTGTACTGTTGCTGACTCGCTCATCTAATTTAAAATAACTCCATCAAAACTCTTGCAGGTGTCCGTTTCATCGGTGGCTTAGGTTTCGGTTGATATCTAAACACTGGAACTAGAGAAATCTTTTGCTCATATATTTCCTTCATGCCATCAGAGTAGAGTTTTCCATCTACACCAGATCCATAAAGGTTATCGCTTATGAGTCTTTCCCTTGTTTCGAGGTCTAGGTATTCATTCGCTTTCCGTTTCCAGTTCCTTCTGAATTGATTCCAGGTTTGAACTTCAGATGGGTCGAAACCCCACCTGCGAAACCGTTCGTTGGAGATGATCCAAAGTGTTTCTTCTTGTTCTTTTTCTTGTTCCGCTTCTTGTTTTTTTTTACAAGTTCCTCTGATGAGAGATTGCTCGGAACAGGATCTGGAGTTCTTCCACCTAGCACTGCGGCTACGAGATGTTCCACAAAGACATTCAATTGTTGCTTTGGAATTTTATCTAAAATTGCTGCTTTATCGAGATCCCAGTCTTTCAAAGCTTTTGAACAATATTCATTGTAAAACTTTGCGATTCGATTCCCAGACTGAACATAAGCTTCTAAAAGATCTTTCTCTTCTTTAGATAAGGATTCGAGTGCTTTATCCTTGATCTTATTATATTCAGCGCTCAATGCTAAATGAGGAGCCATGTTGGAATTAAATCTTTCTGTTACTTGGTCCAGAACTGCAGACATAAAAATTCCAGTTCCATCCACCGTCTCAAGAACGATGGATTTTCCTTCTTTTGGAATCAGAATGACTTTGAACGGTTCAACTCGGAAACGATACATTGCTTATCCTTTTTTCTTCTTCTCGAAGTAATCGAAGGCAAATGCCAAAGCCTCCGATTCAGTCACAAAGCCAAGCTTTACTACTTGCTTCTTCGTCCGATCGATAACACGATATCTCCCTGTAACTTCAGAGAGATCCACGTTATCTTTGTACTTGCTTAAGTCCTTTTCGCGAGGATTTGATTGTTGAGTGTTTTTTTCTTCTGCCACTTTAACTCTCCTTAATCAAACACAGCTGCTTCTGGATTGATGGACATGAAGACGGCTTTCCCATCTTTCTTTCGTTTTTCGTCTGCATACACAAAACCTTCCAAATTGATTACCGTTTGGGAGTTTGCATTTCGTTGTTGTTCGAAAGCAGATCGGAAATTAGTTAACCAAATCCTTGCGCGATCTCTTGGATCAGTTGAGATTCCACCATTTTCGCCATATGCAAAAAGATCTAAGGAGTCAGCATTCTTTTTGAAGTTGTATCCTAATCTTTGCGTAAAGGAAACTGAAGCGATGTCACCATTTGCATCATAGTCAGCCAAAGCAGATTGATCAATTGCAGAAACAAGCTCTTCCAATCCCATCTCAGCACATGCTAAGTTGATTTTCATTTCACTACCAGAAGAGAAATGGTTTGCATCAGTTTCTCCTCGGCCTGCGAATTTTGTTGGTGCAACTTTCTCATCCCAAGTGATCTTTACTCCTTCTTCAGAGAGATCACCTAAGTCTCGAACATGCCAAGGCCGAAGCTGTGTTGCAGTTCCAATCGTCAACGAAAGGGATGGATGTTTACCCGTATCTCTGTCAATATCAGGTGAACCCATTTTGATTGTGGTGGAATCGATATCTGCGATGTAGACAAGTGTTTTTGCTGGAGATGTTTCCAAACAAATATACTGTCCGACTTTCAACTTCGTACTTGGATCGAATCCAGCAAAAGTCAAAATGTCACCAACCGCAGTAACTGTTCCCGGTAGAAGTGGCTTGATGGATGTTCGATAGAAGGCTTTTAATGGGCCGACTCGTCCATCCTTTTGTCCTAAAATATTTACTATCCCTGTGTTAGGGATTACCAGTAGTCCTGAACTCATCTAAAGTAAACCGTCCTGTTAGGTTATAGTTTAGCGAGTATTGAAATAAGCCTTGTCCTACGTTTCCAATTGCGTACGGCTCGCTTATCGGTCTAATGCTCGCTATACGTATGGGAACAAGTCCAGTTGGTAAGTTTGGAGAACTGGCAGTCTCCGGGTCCAGTAGTTTTGACGCTGGAACGTCTATTTGAAGGTTGTATCCTTCTCTTAAAGTGTTATAGATTTGATACGCTTTCTGTCTAGTCTTATTTTCAGATGTGCTTTGGACAAGAACATTATAAGACTTTTTCGAAAGTGTCGCATTAGTTAAGTTTGCTGAGAGATTGCTCCTCTGCTGAACTAAAATATATTCACTTCCAGAATTTGCATTCAAAACCGTAAAGATCTTAGCTGCGTCATCCGGCATTCTGTTTTTTAAAAGTTCTGACATCACATACAAGGTATCGATATAATATTTCATAAGTTCTTACCACTCATGCGCTGGTTGAAACGGATTTGAATAAATGGAATGTAAACTGAATTCGTAAATCGATCAATTTTGGATGATAACCAATATGGTCCTCTTCCAGTCATTGATGCTTTCTTTATTATAGGGTTTCCGTTAACATCTTTTCTGGTAGAAATCTTTCGGGGGGTTGCATTCGGATTGTCATGGAGATAGATTGCATACTCTGCGAGGAATCCCACTCGCAAATGTAATTCCTCCATATCACCAGAAGGAATTGGGAGTTGCTTTTGATCTGGAGAAGATTCAATAGATTCTCCTAGCGGATTTACAACTGCACTTTTTCCTGAAACTTGTTTGAATGATGAACCTTGAAGGAATCCGGTATCATGAAACGGCATTGGCTCGATATTTATAGCATCATCAATTATCAAGTCCCCTACTTCATCTAATGTTTCCTTCATCTCCTTCTTTGCTTCCTGGAAAAGTTTCTTGATTCCTTCTAGATGCTTTGTCGAATCCAATTTGATTGTAAAACTCATACGAAGATCTCTACCTTCTTTGCATAGCGGCCAGAGGGTAAAAGGACATCTAGGAAAGGATAGAAGCGATCTGAATTTGGAACTTTCAGATTCCATCCCTCCAAAAGATTCACTCCATCAGGAATTTTGCTATGGTCGAACATTACAAGCCAAGACGATTTTACTTCCTCGCCGATGGCCGATGATTCAGTCGAGTTCGAAGATTTTGGAATAATCTTTGAGCTAGATTCAACGTATGCTTCAAGATCAAATGTTACTAGTTTGCCAGACGGTGGATCCATTACTGCACCATCGTTATCAAATAAGGTAAGTTTGAATTCTACCTTTTTGTTCTCGAATGCATTCATACAGTTTCATCCAACTCCAAAAATCCGATTGCAATATCTTCAACACAGATCGTTTCCCAATCCTTATCAAAAAATTCGACGATAACAACATTCGGATTTGGATATATGTGTACGATGACTCCTTTAGTTCCAACAGGTAGAATTCCTTCATCTCCATCGTCAACGAATGAGACTTCTTTTCGGAGAATTACATGATCTAGTTCTTTGAATTTCACTTTTTCTCCTCCTTGTTTTTCTTAGCTGGTCTTGCAGTTACGAACTTCGGTAAACTGGATTTAAAGTCTTTTTGCCAGACTATTGTCATCACTCTATTATCGTTATTTGGATTTGAAATTGGAGTGTCGATGATATATTTGACACCATTTTCCGTTAGCAGAACTTTCGTTACTTTTTTATCCAGACTAGAACGAATCGAATCTTCCAAAATTTCAGGACTATCATTTGAAAATCCTAGTTCCTGAGTATAAAGACGAGATTTTCCAGGATCTGTTAGCAGATAATTGATCTTAGGTTTAGGGATATTAGCATTCGCTCTATCGGGAATAAATTTAGGAGGACTTTTACGTTCTCTTTCTTTCCATTCCACTTCTTCCCTTAATTCTTTTCTTCTTTCATCACTTAAAGCATTTACTCTGTCTCGAGCACCTTCATACGGATCATATCCAAATATTGAAACTACATCTATATAGACAGTGATAACGTGCAGACAGTTCGGATGAAAAGGAGTCCACATTTCTAACTTTGGATACTTGATACTTTTTCCAGAGATTGAAAAGATTTTCCCTTCAAATTTCTCGCATTTTTCTGTGAGTGTAGAATGATCTGAAACTCGAACCAAATCTTGTCCTGATGTTTCCGCATAACGTTGGACACCAGCAGTTTGTGCTTCCCTGATTCTTGTTCTAGCTAGAGTTTCAGCATAACTATCTAGGCGATAATTCCTTCCATTGATTTCTATAAACTTTCCATCGATGATTCCAGATTCTTTCAAAGCTTTTTCGAAATCATCTTGTAGATTTTTCTTTGCTGCTTCCCAAGTGTTCTTCTCGATCAGTCCCTTCGCAATATCCTGGTTCAATTTTTCATCGTCTAAGAGTGTTTGTTTGGTTATTTTGAGAACCTTAGTGGTCTTTTCTTCTGCTCCATCAAGAGCATAGCGTAAATAACCTAGAGTATCGAGTAACAAGGAATCGATAACCTTTGGATCAGTAAAAGGCCTATCCAGTAGGGTCAATTTATTCAAAAGTCTCGAGTCATTTTTAAAATCTCGAATAACTTTAGAATTCACAAATGTTTCATGTGCCAAGGAGCTTCCTTGGAGAAATGATTTTTTAGTAATCGATTCCCATTTGGATTCCCATTCAGAAAAAACATTCTCATAAATGCTTTTGAAAGTTTGAGATCTTTCTTCCCAAAAAGGAGCATCCTTCTTCTTGGAATTGAATGCAATCCTCCATTCTTTTTCTAGAGATTTTTGGATTCCTTTCATCCAACGCATTAAAAGATTATATTCTTCTTTCAGTCGAGTGCCACGATCGGGATTTTTTAATTGAAAGTCTTTTGAGTAAAAATTGAACTCCCAAGGCTGACCTTCATCGACTTCAGTTGTCATTGCGAATTGTTTGAACCCTTAATGAAACTTTTACAAGCCAAGGAGAAAGCATAGAAACCACAATTGGTGGCCAGTGCATAGTATTTTCGAATGAGGATTTCGATTCAAAATACTCTTCTTCATAACGACTTTGCTTGATCCTTTTTACATTGGGACCAGGTGTATCCTTAATTGAAAGTTTGTGAAAAGCTAATTCTGTGACTGCTGCAATATATCTAGAATTCGATTTTTCTTCAGCAGGAATATTGTAGGAAGGATGATATTCTATTTCTGTCTCAGCATCAATCAGAAGGCCCGTCTTAATTGGATCTGTTAAGGATATCCAGCTACTACGTGCTCTTTGTTCGTTGTATGTGTTTGCAGAAGCGAGATCTATCATCCTTCCAATTCACCTTTATGCTAGGTTTACAGTGAGAACTTGATCAGAATCACCAATACCTTCACCATGCCAGTTGTAGTATGCAGTTGCATACATGAGAGACAATGGATCGGCATAATTGTAATTCTGCATTGTTCCTTGTTCAGTCCATTGCATTCTTCGGCCAGGTAAAACCATCAATGCTTTGTTTGGATCTGGAAGAAGCTTTTCATTCCAAGAATACAAAACCGTGATTGGTTTATTGATTCGAAGTTTTGAACCAGCTGTAGGCTGAATCAACGTGTTCAATGCAACATCAAGCACATCGGATTTTAAAGGAGATGCAACAAGAACCACTTCTGGTCGAGTCATATCACCGTAAGGACGTTCTTTAAGCTTTTGAGTAAGTTTGACATACCCTGCATTCAAAGTTCGAATGGTCTTCTCTTCTGCTGTTCCAGATGCAGAATCAAATGCCTGGAAATAGCCATCTGCAACACCTAATTGACCTGCGATGCTTAGCAATGTTCCAAAATCATCTGCTTCTTTCTTGAAGTGAGCAAATCGAAATTCTTTGAGTTTATCAACTACTCTCCAAATCTTTCTCCACTTGATGACTTCTTCTGAGAAAGCCAAAGCTGCACCATCTTTTTCGATGGGAACTTGTAACCAATCTCCAGTCATTCCGTAGATAGGAACCTTCTCACCTTCTGCAAGTTTCTTGAACTTGATTCCATTGGAAAGAGTTGCGATTTCAAAATAATCAAGTGTTTCAACTGATTGAGTGAAATCAAACAAAGCCTTATGTGCTCCATCGATCCTCACATCTGAATCCATGAGAACAGAAATGTTATCTTGAATGATTTGAGGAAGATCTCCGGAAGTAACACCGCCATTGTAAGCTTGTAACTTACGCATTTTGTTAGAGCTCCGGAACGCTTGAAGCTGCTTTTTCATTTCTCGCTTCGGCCTTTCCACAAAGTGTGCAATCGTTTTGTTTACATTCACACAGGCTTGGAGTTGCTTCTCCTTATCTGCATTTCGATCTCTCATGCACTCAAGTGCATCGAAAAACTCGTTTACTTTTTCTTCTTTTACAAGTAATTCAGGCATTCACTACACCCCTAGCATTCCATCGAATGCAAATTCCGCCTGCGTGGCGTTTGCTGGTGATGCTGCTAAGCAAACACCTACTTTCCAATTGTCAGTCGCTGTTTTGGTAAGTCCACCAGTGGTAGAACTCCAATAGAGAACATCATCTTTGGCGAATGAGTCCGCTGGATTCAATTTGTCTCCGATTACACGGTTGGCTTTTTTGATCTCAAGGTAGACCCGATTTGCTTTTGCAGAAGCGAAGACAAAAGAGACTACGTTACCAGTTTTAGAAACTGCTCCTTTCTCAACTCCATTAGAGCCAGCTACGGATTGCGCTTGGACAACTCCACCATCGCCAGGAAGGTCATTTAAAAACATCTTTGCCATGTTTATTGACCTCCTGCAGTGTTAGCTTTTGGAGCTTTTGAAGTTTGCTCATTTGATTTCACGGACTTTGAATCAGTATTTACTTTTCCTGATCCGGAATCATCTGTGGATTCGCTCTCCTTAGTTGTTGAATCAACGGAGGGAGTCTCGATAATCTTCGAAAGTTTTTCGTTTCGTAGTTTGTGATCAGAATCTAGGTCGGCTGATGAAATAGCTTTGCCCATACTGAACCTCGTTTAAGTTTAAGATTTTTGAACGTATGGGAACTGATAGCAATTGATGTTAGGTGCGCTACAACACCAGGTCTGGATTAATGAAACTGCCAGAACAGTGAACATTCATATCCAGACAAAATTTGGTATTAATGTCAAATCATTTTTAATGATTTAACCTTCTTCTTCAGGAAGCCAATCGCTTACCTCATCCTTGTTATCTGATTCACTTCCAGGTTTAACAAAGGATGGTTTTTTTTCTTTTGCAGATGTGGTTTCCTTTTTCGGTTCAGTTTGCTTGTCCGTAAACCATTCTGCTTTTTTCTTATCTGCAACTTCCTTCCCTTGCCAACGAGAAATGCTTTCCAATTCTTTTTCCATTACTGTTTCGATAAATTCTTTGATCGCAGAGTTTTTATCCTTTGAGTACTTTTCCAAATCCAATTTTTGAATTTGTTCTGTTAGAATTGATTTTGCTGTTTCTGGAAAATTCTTTGTCTCAATAAATGAGATAACAGAAGGAATTGCTTCAATTCGTGTTTTCTCTTTTTGAAATTCCGTTTTCTCTGTTTCAAGAACTTGGATTTTTTCTTCAGCTTTGTATCTTTGCTCAAGAATATCATTCAAAGCTTTTCGAATAGTTTTCTCACCATTTTTGAAATGGCCTCGTTTGGTAGTTGGATCTTCAATCCAATCAGGCATAAATCTGTCTTCAGGAGCAATCATTCCGATATGGACTGAAGGGTTTTTGTTCATCCATTCACGAACGATATCCGTATTCATTGCTGTTAGGACTTCTTCTCTTGTTGGCATTTTGTTTTCCTCTGCATTTTGATTCTTAAAAGCTTGTAAAGCTGCGATTTGAGTGGCACCAGGGAAACCTGGCGTATCCTTGGAAGAATCTCCCAAAGCAATGGCAGTGATCTCTCCAATTTGTTTGGCGATGAATCTGCCTGAATTTGAAAGGTGGTCCATAAAAGAAGCACCAAATTCTGGTGATACGATATCGCTTTTTTCTGCAATGGACTTGTTCCCTTCTTCGAAAGCACCAATGGCAACTTTTTGAAGCTTTCCATCATGCTCGATTTGAATTTCTTTTACGACAAAACCTGCAGGTGGCCGGTGACTTCCTTTTGAGTTATCCTTATTGTGGCCTTCATAGAATTCCAAACCTGCAATCGAAGGTGAAGACTTGACAACATCGCGAGAATATTCAATTTCGATGTCCTTCCCTGTTTCTAGATCGAATGCCTTAGCAATACCTTCATGCAAGACAGTCCATGCTTTTAGAAACGGTTTCGTTATTTTTGATTTGATTCTCTCGAGTTCTGCAATTGTGAGATGGTCCTTAATAAAAGAATCAGGTAATTGAGAACCAGAGAAACTTTGTAAACGATATGTTTTCATGCGGCCACCTCTTTTAAATTAGGTGTTTTATTGATATTGTTTTTGAAATTCTTCACGGAATCTTCTAATGCCTTACGATCCGCATTTTCTTTATTCTCTTTCTCTTTTAGAAGACGTTCCTTTACAACTTCTGGATCCACATTTGGGATCATCTCAACGAAAGATTCAAGATCTAGGAGACCTTCTTTATACATTGGAAGGTAATAAGTTGAGAGCATCATCAATTGGAATTGAGTATTTAGAGGAAGAGCAGTGATAATTTCTGCCTTTCTAATTTCCTCGATAGAAAATCCCATCATAATCGCTTGGAGAACGATGAGTTCGTACATTGCCTCCTTCCAAATCTGTCGATCTTCCATGGTTTGAGTATTGATTTGCTCTAGAATAGAATCTGCACCAGCTTTTGTTCCAAACAATGAAACGAATCCCATCAGATGGATCGGATACCCTGTGGATCCTGATCCCATTTGAGCTCGAAGTTCAAATTCCGATTTGAAACTTTCAGCACCAGCTCCGGAAGGTTCTAAAAATGCAGCATCTCCAGGCATAATTAAAAGATTCCCGGCATCCCAAAGTGAAGCAGTTCCATCAGTTGATTTTTTATTTGGATCTTCTAATGCGTTCCTGAATTTTACAGCTTCTTCAAAATCTTTTACTTTGAAAACTGGTGCAGGGGTTCCAAACAAATCGTTTGAATCTGCAAATTTCTTCAGAATATCATCTAGTCTTTCCAAAGTCGAAATAGCATTTCCAAGCTTTGGAGATTTTCCGAATTGAACCAATACGAATTCCTGTTGATCAAATACAGTTTCTTCTTTATCATCTTTGAGTTTCCATTTAACTCTAATTGGAACATCTGGATCGTTATCATCATACTCTACTTTGTAATTGTATAAATCCTTTTGAATGTACCGAACTTTCACATATTCCTTTTTAAAAATAGGATGATTTTTCTTCTCCAATATCAAAAGAACCTCAGCATCAAATAAACCATTCCTTACGAATGATTGGATCTTGTTGGAGTAGAGTTTGTTAAATTCCAAAAACTCTTCGATGTTTGTTCTGAGATCGGATTTCTCGTCTTTTGCGACTTTCTTTAATGTAACATTGATTCCGTTTCCAGAAATCCAAGCAGTCAATCCATTGATAATTGTTTTGGCAAGTGTCTCGCCGTTGTGACCTTCAGCTTCATACAAAGCACGTAAACGTTTCCTCTGTTTTTCAGGTGTTGAATAACCCGATCTAGTTTTCTTAATTCCAGAAACTAATCCAGTCAAGACTTCTGATGCTGATTTAAAGCCTTCAACTGTTGCTTGTAAATATCGTTTTAGTAAAGGTATCTTTTGCTTCTTCATACTCGCTGCTTTAAACGTATGAGAACAAGACCGCTGAGGCTACGGTAAACCAAAGAGAGACATAATCAAAGTCAGTGAATCTAAAAACGAAATCAAGCTATTTTTTATTCCAACTGGAACCAAGGTTAAGTGATCGACCACCAAGATCTATTGGCCTTACGATTGGGAATAATTCGCACAGACCGTAACGGAACGCATCCGCTGGATCATCATCTTCCTTTAACACCTCGCGATCTTTTGCTCGGCCTCTATTGGACATCGAAGTGTCTTTCCATCTATATGAATCAAGTGATTCTCTCAATCCTACTAAAGATCGGAAGATGAATATCTTTGGTTTTTTATGTTCGGAAAATTCCATAAGATCAATTGCATGATCTATACCTGCCAGAACTTCTTTGATTGCAGGTTTGACTGGACCAATACCGTTTTCTTCTAATGTGGCTCTATCCTCTGCATCATGATCGCAAACGGTAGCCGAGTATTTCTTTTCCGCAAATTTCCATGCTTCTTTGGATAACCGCAAATCAGCTGGTAGGTCCAGGATGGATAATTCTTTAATTTTCTCCGAATGAGATCTTACTGTCCATCTTGATTGGATCCATTCTCGGTAAACGAACGCACGATCATTGGCCTTGTCGTATGCAAACCAAAGACATACGAAAGGATGAGTGTATCCAAAGTCGATGGATCTGATTCTTTTCCAATCGAAAGGGATCTCGAAATCATCAACAATATGGACATCTTCGTCGACTGGTAAAACCAAGCCTTCATAGGATGAATATCGGCCTTCTAAAAATCGTCTCCGCTTTGCAGTAGAAAGGTTTTCTAGAGTTTCAATGTATCCATTTGCAAGATTCTCTTTATTGTCGTACGGAGAGAACCACAGGCTTGCATATTCATGAAAATTTGGTTTCGGAGTCCTTGATATAGGATCTAGGCCTTTCATAAAAAGGACATTCGTCCAAGAAGTTTCTACCGTTGGATTTAAATCGATAATGAACTTGAGTTTTATTGGATTCCCTTCAGCATCCTTGGAAGTATCATTTAATCGCGATACTAGGTTCTCAATTACTTCGTATCGATTTTCGTTGGCCTCCGTTACGAAGATGGTTCCATATTCTGCAGCAAGCACAGAATCTATGGAAGACGGCTCCAAACCTCCCAAAAGTACAATGGATCCGTTTTTATAGTGAACCTGCCCTACTTCCTTTAATATCTTACAAAGTCCCAGCTTTTCATCCTTCCGGAACTCAGGAAGCATAGTTTGTAGCCAAATGGTCTTCTTCGCATTTGCAAAAGAGAATCTGGCCACCAAATGTTTTGAACCTGGATATTTCAGAGCTCTGATTCTTATCGCACGGATTATCTGATAAGTTTTTCCAGAACGGGACCCACCATAAAATTTTATGAATTTTTTATTTCGATCACTGAGAAGCTTTAGCCCTTGTAACTGTTTTGGGTTCCATCGCACCTCATCGGCAATTATCATAAGTCAGATTCTTCTTTTCCAAATTTTAATACTATCGTTTGAGAAGGAGGCTCATCACGAAACATCCCTAAATGTTTCCCAAGCATTTCCAAAGCTTTCAATTTGTCATGTGACCTGATTCTTCGGTTTCTAGATTTATTTTGACCGTATTTATTCACCGTTGTAGTTTGCATGTCATCCAATTGAGCGATGATACCAGGATTATCCTTCATCTTTTTAAGATCAGGTTGCCCGTCCTCATCTAGGAAATCTTCGATTCTAGAAGTCGCAATGTTTTCAATCTCAAGTAGCCAAATGCCAGAGAGTTCTGTTTTTCTTCCTGCAAGTCGTTCATTGATGAATTTATCCACTTTCGCACGGATGTCCGCATTTGTCAGCAATCGACTTCCATTCTTTCGTGCAGTGTCTTCATTGCTGGTCCCATATACTTTTTTATACGCCTTGGTTGCGTTGAGACTTAGTGAGTATTCTAAAGCAAACTCATCATGTTTAGGGTTGAGCGTGTCTTTTGATTTCTGATTCTTTTGTAGTTTCTTCTTCGCAGCTATCTTTTGTTTTGCAGCCATAGTTTAGCTGAAATTCACTTTGGTGGGATTGTCAAGCCGATCAAAATGGAAATTTCTATTTTGATCCTATCGTTAGTATGTAGCACGTATAAAAACTTTTCAGTTAAAGGATTTCCATATGCTTTTCTGCAAAACGATAGAGTTTAAATAGTAATGATATTTCTTCATCTGGGACCATGATGTCCTTTACTGTTTTGAAATAATATTTCCCACACTTTCTGACAGATAACATCGCAATCTTTTTCTTATTATTTTCCAATGGATTTATTTCCCAGATGAAAAAGAACATTTTGCTAGGAATACCAGAATTTCTTCTAACGTTCCCTTTGAATAATCGATCATTAATCTTTACATCTATTTCGGCTGATTGTCTCATTAACTTTCCTTTCATGGGTTAGTTTAGGCAATTATTCTCTGGCATAAGGATTCTTCTTCTTGCCTTAAGGAAGATTTCTTTGTCTTTTTCTATTCCTATATAGGATCTGTTTAGTTCTGCGCAAACGACTCCAGTGGTCCCAGATCCCATGCAATTATCCAAAACAAGGTCTCCTTCATTGGAATATGAAAGGAGAAGAAAGCGCATCAATGAAAGAGGTTTCTGTGTTGGATGCATACCCTTCTCACTTTCCGAAGGAAAACACAATACTGAGTCAGGAAAACGGGATCCGTCATCGATGTATTGATAATCCTGGGACTTTGGACCACGTATCTTGAATAACTGACTTCCTGGATTTCCTACATTCTTTCCCTTCTTTATGAAGTTTTTAGATACTTCGTATTTTTGTGGGTTATAAGTAGGAAGCTTTTGATAGAAGACACAAATGTTTTCATGAGATTTATTTGGCATCTTTCTTGCGTTTAGGAATCCGCTAGATTTTGTCTTATACCAAATCAACTCGTATCTGAATTCTTTTCGGTTACTGTTGATCAAATCTGTTGTAAAAGGTTGAGAAGCAGTAAGGACAATTGCTCCGTTTGGTTTTATTACCCTATGATATTGATCCCAAAGTTCTCTGAAAGGTAAAACTTTGTCCCACTCGCAATCAGTAGTACCGTAAGGTAAGTCAGTGAGAATCAAGTCAATTGAATGATCTTTGATCTTTGGGAATACATTAAAGCAATCATCGTTATAAAGTTGGATATTCACAGTGTCAGAGATGCTAAACCTTTGTTTAGTGTATAGCATTTTATTTTTCCGCTGGGAAGAGAAGTTCCTTTATATCCCAGAATCTTCTAAGCTTAGAAAACTTTTGAAGTTCATCAAATTGAACAGTATCTAACTTCGCTAATGCTTCACAAAAGATTAGAAAATCCTCTTTCGATATTTTGTTTTCTACGTTTTCCATACTTTCCATTCCAATCCGTAATTCTTTTCCTGAAGAAACTTATTATTTGTTTTGAGTTTTCCAGACTGTTCA
>NZ_RQGA01000019.1 GCF_004769575.1 Leptospira perdikensis
ATTGTAAAAGCTAAGTCCTAAATGACTTAAAACCAAACAACCATTGTTCACTCATAAACCTCGCTATCTCTAGCGAGGTTTTTTTATGTCTGAATCATTTCGAATGGATGCCTCCGCCTTTGGCGCTTCACTTGACTACGCATATACAAGTTCTCACCAAAGATGAAGAATATAAATTCTGGCTGGATCTAATTGTTTTGGTAGGTTTTTTTCCAGGATCATGTCAATAAAAATAGAATTCCTGCCCAGTCTTTGCGACACAATGCCCAAGATTGGAAGTTAGTTATCGTTAAGGTGACTCTGTTTTATTTGAAATGGTTATTAACCGTTAGTCGAGTCTCTACCATGTTGGTACTGTTCTATGGAGTAGAAGGCTGTAATAAAAATATTCAATGAACTTTTAGATTCTGTTTTCCTATCTATCATACTCCTGTTCGCCAATAATTATTTTCTGATAGTTTTGTATAATTCGAAGTATACGAAAATATTTCTATGATTCCATAGGACAGATAGTAGTTTTCCACATTTGCGGAAATCCACTATTTTGAAAGAGTTTGTGTTATGCGAAAATGCAATTATGAAACGAACAATTTACCTTGCATTCAGTTTTCTCCTATTGACGATTCAATGTGCGAATCTTCAAATGAGATCAGAAGATCGATTTCACAATCTTTATTACCAGGTTGCAATAGGTAATACGGAAAGAGTAAAACAACTAATAACTTTAGGATACGATATCAATAGTCCCGAAGACACATTTGAAAGACTAACACCTCTTATGATTGCTTCTAAAGAAGGTCACACGGAAATTGTATCACTATTAGTTTTCATGAAAGTCCAATTAGATGCAAAAACTAGAAATGGACACACTGCCCTAATGATGGCATCTTATAACCGTTATCCGAAAATAGTTAGGATATTACTTGATGCAGGAGCAAATCCTAATTTAGCCACGAATGAGGGACACACTGCCTTGTCCGAAATTCTCTTTTCCGAAAGAGAAGAGATTGTTAGGTTATTGATGGAGAAAGGAGCTAAATGAAAGTCCTCAATTTTTCACCGATTTTATTCATTTCATGTTTGTTTTTATTGTTGTTTGTTAGATGTTCCAATTCATTTTCCAATCAATCGTTCGATAGTTGCCGGAAAAAGTGTGTTGCGGACCAATCACTTTGTTATATGATCACTATGCAAAGTTCCGCTACAAATTCCAACCAAGTGAATCTTACCTGTCCTGCCCTTTACATGGGTTGTTACTCCAAATGTGATTCGAAATATCATTCATCCTCATCCCACTTTACTTCCTCCAATCGGCCAGGGTCAGGTAGTCGCTCTGGAGGTGGTGGCCATTCCTCTTCGGGAGGAGGAGGTCATTCCTCATCAGGTGGAAGTGGCGGTGGTTCAAGTGGAGGTGGTCATGGAGGAAGTGGGCATTGAGAAATTTGATCCTATCATTCTAAATCGCCGAAGAAGGGATTTCCTCTGCTGAATCTTGATCATCAAATGATAGTGATGATAAGTTGAAATAATCAAATGCGATTCAGTAGTTTCTTGGTTCAATGCCGTTCCAAAAATTGATTCGCAAAAAAATAATGGGACTTATACAGATCCAGAATCACTTATTTATTTTTTTGGGGAGAAGCGATTTCCAAACTCTTTTTTTTGGCTTTTTTCTTTCCTGGTAGAGATTTTTGATTGTACTCGAGAGATAATTGAATCCAATATCCAATTTCTTTTTTTGTTTTTATATCTTCTTCCTTAACGAAAACAAATCCTTTCATCAGGTGTCCGTTATGGATCATCGGGCGCGCCTTTTTCTTCGATAGAATGGATTCAAAAGTTTCAGGATCGATTCTGCACATGATTTCATCACTTCTGACGCAGATACACATTTTACCGTTTACCATAAAACATAAGCCACCAAACATTTTTTTCTCTTCTACATTTGTTTGTCCTTCCATAGACTTCCGAACTCTATCTAATAATTTTTCATTGATGGCCATATGTTTGAAAGGAATAGAATCTATTTCGAGAAATGTAAACTTTTTTTAAAAACGGGAAACCTCGTTGAGATGATTGTTTCGCATTCGCGAGAGGGATAGTAAGGGCGCGTGAGCGGTCGCGCTTAGCGACCGAAGCCCTGGATAGCCCGACCCCAAATGATAAATTGAATTGATATTTGGCAATGTATGGAATCATCAAGACAAACTAAATTTTTGGGGGCTCGCCCACAATTAGCTAATTCACACAAAGGGGTTCAAATACGGTGGAACTGGTGAAGAGGGTAGTCTTAACAAGTTAGTTACAGAATGGATTCCAGTAATTTGCAGTGAGGTTCGTTCGACCTTCTTTTATAAAGGAAACCAATTACCTTTGTTCGATTTGTCGTCACGTTACTGAAATCGCTAGAGATTTTGACTGATGGCTTTTAAGGTTTTATTTTTTGATTTAAAATGGAATGTTAATTTCTCAGACTTTCTCTTTCTTGCCCCGCAACCAGTAATACCGAAATACACCGATGCAAGCAAAGAAAGCGCAGACAAAAATTCCCGTGGTAGAAAAAATCCCAACGATATCTTTTGCGCTGAAAATATCGATTGGATGTGGGCCGAATTGTGAAAGTAATGGATTGAGTATCCCCACCCAGACCACAAACACAAACATTAATGCGGAACCGCGGCCAGCCCAACGTCGAATGATTGTTGGATCGCCTGGTTCCATTTTTCCCCGGACGACTATATAGTCCACTAACAGACTTAATGTGATTCCAAGAAATATCCCTTTGATGAGTCCCAGAATTCCAGAGATGGTGAGTAAGGAAAAAAACGACAAGACCATTAGAAACAGGAATACAAGAAGGATCGTCAGTAGGAATGGTCCTCCCACTCGGGCGGCAGGCAAAGATCCCGATCCTAGTTCGATTGAAGAAAAGGCGCTGGCAAATCCACCAAACCCTGCGATGACTTCTGCTGCCAACGAAAAGAGAATGCTAAAGATAAATACGAAAATCCAAAGTTTCCGGCGCATTCGCTGATTTCATGGCCAGGACGGTTTCTCGCAAGTACTTTGTAAATGCAGAACTTACTTTCCTTATGTTTCTCCTCTTCTGCTGTTCGCTCGTAACTACCATCCTACCGAACTGATTTTTTAAAATTGATCTCTAAAAAGTTTAATCGAATTGCAGAATGAATAGAATGTGTTAAGATCCTCCCACCAAGTTTTGGGCAGGCTAAAATGATGAAAAAAATAATGAACCTTTTGTTTCTCGCCTTTCTTTTTTCCAATGTATCTCTTTCGAGTGAAACGATTCAACTTAAGTCCGGAGAAAAATGGGAAGGTTCCATCCTCGGCCAAGACAAAGATTCTGTGACAATTAAACTTGCAGACGGTAATACGAAAGTGATTTCGAAGTCGGTGATCCGTAAAGTTTCCTTTGCAAAGAAGTCCGAATCCTCTCCTCTTAAAATAGAACCTCAGATTTCGGAGAAAGAAAAGAAAATCAAAGAAGAAAAAGAACTCGCAGAAAAACAAAAACTGGAAGAAGAGAATCTCAAATCTAAGGAAGAAAAGCAGAAAAAAAGAGAGAATCAACTTTCCAATGCGAAACGACATTATCTAGAAGGTTCCTTTGGAGTCGGAAGTGGTGAGGGCCAATCAGAACTCCGTCCTTTCTTTCAAACCATTCAGGTTGCTGGACTTCTTTTTAGCAGTGGCGGTCAAGCCGAGCTCCAATCGACCCCGTATAAAAGTAAAAATCACAGTGCCACAACACGTTTGTTTTACGCTTGGGACCGGTTCACCGTTGAGGTTCGTGGAACAGAAGCGAAAGGAAATTTAGACATAGGTGGCATTCAGACTCTTGCTTACGGGAGTGGAGGAGGTTCTTCTTCTTCCTCTACTGACCGATCTGCAAATGTCCTTCTGGGAAACGGAGATACAAAGTTTCAAAAACTTTCCTCAAGGGTCGGTTTTTCTCCTTACCCACACCCGGTTTTAGACCTTCAAATTTTAGGAGGGCTAGAAAGAATTTGGACAAAGAGCCATCAAGAAGTTGATAGTGTCGGAGGGATTACTACCACTGGAATCAATCCCAACCGAGTGAGTTACCGGGAAACAAACAATTCGTTCAAAGGTTATAGTCTAGGGATTGGATTCGAATGGAAATTTTGGGAAAGGTTTACTCTACAAGGACAGGTTTTGCATTTGGATATGCGAGGTCCGTCCTCGTTTCGAAGTAACGAATTTCGATTAGATACCACTCCTTTTAGATACAATCATTATGGACTAGACTATCAATGGAAATCTACGGGAACCGAAGTGAATGTGAAATTCACAACAAAGATCAAAGGTGATTTCAGTTTATTCGTTGAAGCAAGTAACATGACCCTGAATAACAAATTACAGTCAGGTTATATAACAGAAAATGAAGGTGGAGGAAATACAGATCCATCCCAAATTTTACTAAAAGTGTATGGACCTCAAATATTAATTCCTATGTTATATGATTCTAAGACGATACTGTCATACGTTCAAGTTGGTGCAAACTATCGTTTTAATTTTTAGAATCATAAACTTGTTTTTGATTGTTCGTATATCGAACAAGGATTTAAGCTAAAAACAAATATTTGAACTCATTGCGGATAAATGTGAAAAATAAATTTGATCATATTTATCTTGTTAATTGGGAAAAGTTTCCTTCTCGAGTCTCCATTTCTCTGCGGATCTTAAAATTTCTTCCGCAAGCATTGTAAGTCCGGGGCCAGATTTTTTGCGATAACAGAGGTAAAATTTTCTTTCTACATTCCAATCTTCGAATTTAATTTTTTTTAGTTTTGGATTCATGGAATATTCAGATAAAAAACCGATTCCGAGTCCCGCTTCCAATGATTTGATCACGGATTCTACACTTCTCAATTCCATGGCAATGTTAGAACTAAATTCTTTTGAAAATGATTTGATCTTCTTTTCCACTGCCTTTCTTAGAGCAGAACCTGGGTGGAAGAATACGAAAGATTGTTTTTTTAAGTCTTCGATTCTAATTTTCTTTTTTAGAAAGATAGGATGATCTTTTGCGGCACATGGAAAGATCTGATCGGATAAAAATTCTAAAACATTCAGACTAGAGTCTGTTATAGGACCCGTCAAAATCCCTAGATCGACTTCACCTTTTAACACAGCGTTTTTCGTTTCTGTAGCGTCTCCTTCTCTGACCGAAAGAGAAAGTCCTTGTCTTGATTTTAAGATTTCCTTTAAGATTTGTGGTAAAATCCAAGCAGAAACGGTCCCTCCCGCAGAAATAGAATAGTTACCTTTTAGTTCATTTTCTTTAGAAAAGCCGTTTTGTATTTCTTCCCATAATTCTTTCATTCTAATCGAATATTGATAGAATTTTTCTCCTTCGTGTGTTAGGCGAACCGACCTTCCTCCTCTTTCCAAAACACTGACTCCTAATTCCTTTTCCAAAAGAAAAATCTGTTTAGAGAGTGCAGGTTGTGTTAATCCCAAACGGGATGCTGCCTTTTGGAATGTGCCTGATTCTGAGATTTCTAGAAAATAAACGATCTGTCTGAATTCCATACGACATATAACTTTTAGTTATACATTTTATAAAACCAATTTATTTGCATTATATCAATTAATTTGGTATCTTATTTACTAAGAGGGAAATATGGGACAAACTCTATATGACAAAATTTGGGAAAGTCATCGGATCTCGGAGAATTCTGACTCTGAATCTATTTTATACGTGGACCGCCATATCCTACATGAAGTGACTTCTGCCCAAGCATTCGAAGGATTAAGAACTAAGAAGAGGGACGTAAGAAGGAAGGATCTCACTTTTGGTGTTGTGGATCATAATGTTTCCACAAGAGATCGTAAGAACAGAGATGCAGCAGGACCTATCTCCCGATTGCAGATCGATACAATGGAGAAAAACTGCAAAGATTTTGGAATCCGTTTGTTTGGTCCGGAAGATCCTGAACAAGGGATTGTGCATGTGTTAGGTCCTGAGTTAGGGTTCACAACTCCTGGATCTGTGATTGTATGCGGAGATTCTCATACGGCAACTCATGGAGCCTTTGGGGCATTGGCCTTTGGAATCGGAACAAGCGAAGTCGAACATGTGCTTGCAACACAAACTCTCAAACAGGCGAAAACAAAATCAATGTCCGTTCGATTTGTTGGGAAACCTGGATTTGGAATCACTGCAAAAGATGTAGTCCTCGCACTCATTGGAAAGATGGGAACCTCGGGTGGAAGGGGTTACACTTTAGAATATTCAGGAGAATGGATTCGTTCTCTTTCTATGGAAGGGAGAATGACTCTTTGTAATATGAGTATCGAAGCGGGAGCCAGGGCAAGTCTTGTGGCACCGGACCAAATCACATTTGATTATTTGAAAGATAGAAAACTTGTCCCGAAAGGAAAAAGTTTTCAGGAAGCAATCGAATATTGGAAAACGTTTTTCACAGATAAAGATGCCGTTTTTGATGAGATAATAGAATTAGATATTTCTAATATAGAACCTCAAGTCACTTGGGGAACAAATCCATCTCAATCTTTATCTATCGATGGAGTGATCCCAAATCCAGAAGAATTCCAAGACAAACGTGCTAGAGAGACAGCAGAGAATGCCTTGGCGTATATGGATTTAAAACCAGGAACTCCCATTTCGGAGATCAGAATTGATAAGGTATTCATAGGCTCTTGTACAAATTCAAGGATAGAAGACTTACGGTCTGCGGCAGTTGTTGCCAAAGGAAAAAAAGTCCATCCTGGAGTGCAAGCTTTGGTGGTTCCGGGTTCAGGTGCTGTGAAACGACAGGCTGAGTTGGAAGGTTTGGATTTAATTTTTAAAGAGGCCGGATTTGAATGGAGAGAACCTGGTTGTTCTCTTTGTCTTGCTATGAACGACGACGTGTTAAAACCGGGGGAAAGATGTGCCTCCACTTCTAACCGCAACTTCGAAGGAAGACAAGGTAGAGGTGGAAGAACTCATTTAGTCAGTCCTTCGATGGCAGCTGCCGCAGCAGTGACTGGAAAATTTGTAGATGTGAGGAAATTAGCATGAGCTTAAACAATTGGACAATCCATTCGGGAGTTGCCGTTTCAATCCCTAGGGAAGATATTGATACGGACCAAATACTTCCAAAACAATTTATGAAACTCATCGATAAAAAGGGTTTTGGTAAACATTTATTTCATGATTGGCGGTATTTGGACTTAGAAGGAAAGATTCCTAATCCTAAATTCGTTTTGAACCAGGAAGGATTAAAAAATGCCAGCGTGCTCATTGCAGGAAAAAATTTTGGCTGTGGTTCGAGTAGAGAACATGCACCTTGGGCACTTTCTGATTTTGGATTCAGAGTCATTTTGGCTCCGTCTTTTGCGGATATATTTTCTATTAATTCTGCGAAGAATGGGATCGCACTTGTTCGATTGAAAGAAGAAGAAATCCATTCTCTAAATGAATGGGTTTCTAAAAATCCTGGATCTCAAATTAGGATCAATTTAGAAAATTTGGAAGTACAAGCGGGAGACCAAACATTCTTCTTTCTTTTGGATTCTGCTTCCGTCAATCGGATCCGGAATGGTTGGGATGATATTGATACCACTCTAAAAAATGAAAGTGAGATCTTCGAATTCGAACGGATACGAAAAACGGAAAAATCATTTTTGGAAGTGTTTTGGTAAACTTCCTAAAGACGGGAAGAGTGCATTGGTTGGAACAAAGTAACTGCGAGAGGGATAGTAAGGGCGCGTAAGCGGTCGCTCCTGCGACCGAAGCCCTGGATAGCCCGGCCCCAAAAATGAATCTAGTTTGAATGTATTAAAAATGAAATTCGATTCATGATTCAGAGTTTGGGGACTCGCCCAAACTAACGGCAACGAGGCGTTCGTATAATATGCATTAGGTGTTAGTTGGAATGTAATGTGACATAATCTGAACGCGAATCCAAAATCCCCCGCCCGAGTTAGGGTGGAGGGGTGTGGCTCGTGGGATGTGCGAATTTCCCCCTATCACGATTTTTCCATCCAGACAATTCCCTTCCTAAATTCCCCAATTTTATTCCAAATCTTTTCGCTTTTTCGAACCGCTTTGTCCATTTTTTTTATCTTCGTTTGATATAAAGACAAGGAGGTCGATATGACCCAAAATCAAAAAAGAAACCATCAACCTAGGAGGTTTCGAATTCTTGTTAAACTCTGTTACGGCGCGGTGATCGTTTTTACGTTGTTCCTCTTTGCTGTCGCTTTCGGAATCTGGTCTGCCAGTAACCAGATTTTATTTCCTAAGTGGAATGGGCTTAGTAAAAATTTTTTGGAATGTAGTTTTGATGGTGAAAAGGCCTGGGGTAGGTCTTGTGGGAACATTCGCCTAACAAATGAATATCGGTTTAAAGAAATTTGGATTCCATCCTTAAATGGATATGATTTGCCTGGATGGTTGGTTCCGGCTTATGAGAATGGTGGTTTGATGTCTAAGGGAGTGATCCTTCTTGTGCATGGTGGCGGATCAGATAGACGAGAACTCACACGTTTGATTCCCTTTTATCTGAATCAGGGTTTTGATGTTCTCAGCTTTGATCTATCATGTCATGGAGAGGCTCCCTGTGTCGTGCCAGGTTTGAGTTTCGGGAACCGTGAATCTAGAGATGTATTGTCTGCCTATTTATATCTATCAAAGAAATATAAGAACATTTTAATGTTTGGATCTTCCGTAGGAGCCTCTTCTTTATTGATTGCACTTCCTTTTTTGCATGGCGTGAAAGGACTTATTTTAGAAAATCCAATGATTAATTTTGATAGATTGATTTTAGATTCTCCCGAATCTGTTTCGCTACCGAATTGGATGGTCCAGTCTTTGATTGGTCTCGTCACAAGTAGAGGGAAATTTGATTCATTACTCAGTCCCGAAAATTCTTTACGATTTTCAAGTTCTGTGCCTTTATTATTGATTCATAGCAAAAAAGATTCTGTTGTTTCCTACAAACATTCAGAGTTTCTTGCAAATCTATATTCTGGCCCAAGTGAAGTTTGGTTCCCTGATTTAGGTTCTCATGGAAAAGTTTGGGATGAGAATCCAAGCGAATATGAAACTAGAGTTAGAAATTTTATAAGAAGAAATATAAATAAGTGAGACAAACCATGGAAGATTATTTGATTTTAATGCGACTCGATATCCTTACAAAAGAAGCCCAACCTTCACCTGAACAATTGCAAGTTTATATGAAACAATACCAAGAATGGGTAAACGGGATTGTTGCTAAAAAGAAGTTCAAAGGCGGAACGGCTTTGTCTACAGAAGGAAAGGTGATCCAATCAAATCATATCATCACTGATGGCCCTTTTGTAGAAACAAAAGAATCCCTTGCCGGTTTTATCATCATTCAGGCGGAGAGTTTTGAAGATGCTGTGAGTATTGCCAAAGATTGTCCGATTCTAATGGGAGAGGGAAATAGTGTTGAGGTAAGAAAAATTATGAACATACATAAAGAAGAATAAAATAATATATTCGTAATCTCTAATGGATCATTCAGATATTATACCAAATTTGTTTCGAACAGAGTATTCAAAAATTATTGCGGTTCTCTGTAAACAATTTGGGTTTTATCAGATAGAAATAGCCGAAGACATCGCAAGTGAAACCTTTTTAACTGCGGCTCAAACTTGGGGCTTCAATGGAATCCCAACAAATCCAGAAGCCTGGTTGTATGCAGTTGCTAAAAATAAAGCAAAGAATGTAATCCATAGAGATTCTATTTTCCAAAACAAAATACTTCCATTTTATCAGCGAGATCAGAATCCGTCTGGATCGGAATTGGATCTTTCGGAAGAGAATATCCAAGATAGCCAACTTCGAATGATCTTTGCGCTCTCCCATCCGTCGATTCCTACCGAATCACAGATTGGTTTGTCTCTTCGGATTCTTTGTGGATTTGGGATTGAGGAGATCGCGAGAGCTTTTTTTTCGAACAAAGAAACGATTGGTAAGAGATTATACCGTGCGAAGGAAAGGCTTAGGGAAAAAAATATAACATTGGAACTTCCGGCGCCGCATGAGTGGGACGATAGATTAACTTCTGTTCTAAGAACTATTTATTTATTGTTTAATGAGGGTTATTCTTCTTCAAGCGAGGAAAAGATAATCCGGAAAGATTTATGTTTGGAAGCAATTCGACTTTGTTCTATCCTCCTAGAAAATAAAAAAACCAATACACCTGAAGTGAATGCCCTTCTTTCCCTATTTTGTTTTCATATATCTCGATTTGATGCAAGGTTAGATTCAGATGGAGAAATGATTTTGTATGGAGATCAGAACCGCGCCCTTTGGAATACAGACTTTATTAAAAAAGGTGAGTATTTCTTTTTTCAGTCAAACAAGGAACCTATGTTTTCTAAATACCATCTGGAAGCAGCAATTGCTTATTGGCATACGGTAGCTGCAGAAACGGAACAAAAATGGGAAAACATTTTTCATCTTTATACAGGACTTTTGGAGTTGGAATCCTCACCTTTTCTTTTGTTGAATCGAGCCTACGCTCTTTTTCGGGCAAAGGGTAGGGAAGTCGCTTTAGTTGAGATAGAAAGTTTGGACTTAAAAACAAATCCTTATTATTTTTCACTCCTTGGAGAATTGTATAGGGAAATAGAACCTGTAAAAGCTAGAGAATCCTTCCAAAAGGCACTACTATTGACTAAAACTGAAAGAGATAAGGTTGTGATTCGGAAGCAATTGGCACAGTTACCAACTTAGTCATTGTGTTACGGGAAGGTTTAGATCAAATATTAAGTAGTGTCGCTAGTTATCAAATAATCCAGATAATCTTTATCTTTTTAATCGATATTCTAAACTGGACCTTCGGATGCCTAAGATTTTTGCTGCATGTGATTTATTCCCTTTTGTCTTTTGTAAGGCGGATTGGATGACTTTTAGAGCATACGCATCCATAATTTCGTGAAAATTACCTTGAATGTCAGCGGGGAAATCATCTCGTAAGAAGTGATTTTTATGATTTTGATTTTTCAGATACTCCTTAGCTAAAATAGGAAAATCTTCTAAACTAAGACCTTCTTCTTTTGTTGTACTCAATGCACGGAGTAAACTATTCTCTAACTCTCGTATATTCCCTGGCCAGGAATAATTTTGAAAAGCAGTAATCACAGCAGGAGGAATGTTTTGAATTTGGGTATTCATCTCCTTGGTAAAGGAAGATAATAAAAAATTTGCGAGTGGTAAAATATCTTCCTTTCGTTGTCGCAGTGGTAATAGATCAATCCGAAAGACATTGATCCTATAATATAAATCTTCTCTGAACTCTCCACTACGGATAAGGGCTTCCAAATTTCGATTCGTTGCAAAAATAAATCTACATTCTGCTTTCAAAAGTGTAGAAGACCCAATGGGTGAAAACTGTCTTTCTTGTAAGAGGCGAAGCATCTTCGCCTGCATCGACAGTGGCATCTCGCCGATTTCATCAAAAAACAAAGTTCCTTTTCCTGCCTTTTCAACGGCACCAGCTCTATCATTTTTTGCGTCGGTAAAGGCTCCTTTCACATGACCAAATATTTCATCTTCCCAAAGATTGGCAGGCAGAGCGGCACAATTGAGAGGAACAAATGGTTCACTAGGCCTCGATTTTTCATGTACCAAATTTGCAAAAAGTTCTTTTCCTGTTCCTGTTTCTCCATGGATAAAGACAGGGCGTGTGAGGGGAGCAATGCGTTCAATATGTTCTATAGTATTTTCCATCGTTTGACTTTTGTAAACGAGGGTTTTGTTTGCAACTGCTTGGAAAATAACCTCTCTTTCCGTTTGTGTTGTTTTTAAATCTCTAAGTTCTGCCTCTGCTTGGTTTTTGAGATAATGAATTCGGGTACGATCGTTGAGATTACGGATGAGGGCGGCAAATGGAATTCGCAAACGTTCTAAAAGCTCTACTTCATTTTCAAAAAATGGACGTTTTGATTTTTTATCTCCTAGAAATAGATAACCACAAATTTGATTTTGAAGAACCAATGCCATGACTACCCGATAACCTAAAGAAACTACTTTGGGTCTGTAACCTACTGTTCGCCTTACCAACCTAAAATAATTGGATGTAAAACTAGTTTTTTCTCTAAAAGGTATCGATGCATCTTCATCTAACAAAAAAAGCCGATCACTTTCTTTGACTAGTTCCATTGGTAACTTTCTATCTCGACTAACTCGACTAAAAACTAACCTCGATGCAATTTCTTTAATTTCAGCCGAATTTCCGCCAAAGTCATGTAAAATTAAATGGTCCTCATGGTCTACAACGGCTGCCAGGATTTTGGAAAGTCCTAAGTTTGTATAAATTGGTTTTAATAAATCTTCTAACATCTCATTCAAAGAAAAATAAGATCCTGAGGATTGTTTCAGAAAGACTTGGACAACTGCCTCTTCTACATTTGTTTTGGATTGAAAAATTAAATTTTCAAGTTTCGGATGGAGAATGCTACCGTATAGAATCCCTGCTGAAAATAATAATGAGAAAACGATTAAGTTTTTGTATGAGAATGTTTTTTCATCGCGAAAGGAATCTACATAATTGATTAAAAAATAAATTAATACACAGATGGTAATTCCAAATAACAAACGAATGCCAATTTGTAACATTGCTTCTCTTAGGTTGAGTAAGGGGTGAAATTGGATTGCGTAAATGATAAGAACAATTCCTAAAACAGAGGTTGCGGGGCCTAAAAAGAAAAACTCCCAAGATCCAAAAACTGGAAGTATGACTGAGAAAAAGACAGCAAGTACTAAATGGAAAATGATGGATAACAATAAACGAAGAATCCTATTTCTTTTCCGCGGATCATTGGTTTTCGTATACTTCCAAATTTGTAAAAAAACGCCAGAGATAATTGTGAATACGATCCAAAAACTTGTTACATAAAAGAAGGGGCCGACAATTCCTACCTGACCTCTATTTTTAATCCATAAATCTGAATAAGTGAGTGGGGCAAGGGATGCTGAAATAATTCCGAAAAAAAGAATTCTGTATTTCGAAGATTTGTTTTGTGATCCTTCCGGAAATAATTCACAAAAGATATACATTGCAGTACCTACACAAAGAACAGATATACCTGCGAGTGTAGCCACCATATAAGAAGGTTCATGATATTTCGAAAGATAGAAAGAAAGAGTATGAAAAAAATACCAGGCAAAAAGGGAAACCACAAGTCCAAGAAATGATTTACCAACTTTACCTAGATTCTCTTTTAAAAAAGTAATGACTGTGATTACGACGATACAAGTTAGAATAATAAATGCGATAAATATTCTAACTTGGTCTAGTCCCATATAATGATCAATCACCCATTACGGTATCTGTTGAAGCGCCGTGTGCTTTTTCCCATGCCGCAGCATAATCTTGTAAAACACGCAAACGTTCCTTTTTGTCGGATCCTTGGTATTCAAGTGGGGAAAATTGGGCCACATCATATCTGTTAAGTGTAATGTATGGTTCTTCCGGAAGAGGAATCCATTCTTGTAGCGGTTCAAAAGTGTCGGGGATTTCTATACCTTTGGATACCATTTCATTTAGTTTCCTTGGATCGTAAGGTAGGTTCATGCGGTGACCTCGCAAATTCCGTAAGATAAACCTACCTTCTTCAAAACCTCTGTCGTGAAAAATTGCTCCAAAAAAAGGTAAATCAATCCTTTGGGAAGTTCCTTTTTCTAGATATTTTCTCATATATACCCAATGATAAGGTGTTCCTGTTTCTTTGTCAAAAAGGTTTGCTTCAAAGATATACTGTCCTGGTTTATAAATATCGATTTCTGCACCTATCAAAAGAGATCCATTTTCTATAGATTCGCGATAATTACCTGTAAATTTTGCTGGAATGATCGGTGTTGAATTGAAAGTAAAACTAGCTTCCGTTTCTTTCAATTTGATACTTGGTGCATCAAACCGAACTTTCATCGTGAGTTCCCCCCAGTGAAGTTTTTCTCCTTTTCTCGGAATCCATGAAAAAGTATAAATACCATCATTGGCTTCAAGGTCATAACCGGCACCTGAATCGTTGTAATCAGCAACACCTACAGGTTTTTCTCCAAAGACCAAATCAGATTGGATTTCTGCAGAAAGGATTCTTGCTCGCACCGGTTTATCGGTTTTGGCATCGAATACTTGTAACCATGCAACAGCAGGTTTATCCTCTGTTACCATATACAAACTGCTAAACCATGAGAAGTAACCTTGAATTTCTCCGTTTGAATCTGGTTTAAAAATAGGAACTTTCTCTTGATTGATTTTAAATGGATCTAAAAGATCCGCCATTTTTTTAGTTAGTGGTCTCGAGTCGGAAGGATAACGGTATTCAAGTTGGTATTCCATAAAAAGTATTTTGGGTGTTGCCAATTCTGATTTTTGTAATACTTTTTCTGTTTCCAAAAAGTTCGGACGCCAGACTTTTGATCCGTCCCAACTCACTATAGAAGAATCATGAGGAATCCCTCTCGTATTTAATAACTTTTCTTCTTCTAATCTTACAGCCAGATGTTCCTTTTTATTAGAACCTAAAAAAAATAATATGAAAGCCAAAATGATAAATCCAGATACGGAACCAATACCTATCAAAATTTTTTGATTAGAAAGATACTTTTTCATAGTTTTTCCTATTATAGAATATGTATTTTAAATTTGATTTTTCGGATAAAAAATAAAAACACGAATCCAATAAAAAGAGCGAAAGGTAAATCTTTCGCTCTATCAAAATTAGAGTTATATATTTTTTAGTTTTTAATTATAAGTAACCAAGTAAACGATCTAAAGCATCTCTTGCAACAGGTTGCATGGCACTATGGTCTGCATTATATGCCCCAGAGCCCTTACTTGTGTTACAGGTAACAGCACCTTTTGTATTACAATAGGATACATGTTTTGTATATTTTGCGTTGCTACCATCTGCACAATTTGTCATCGAACCATGGGATGAATAGCCACAAGCTCCAGAAAAGTTTACGAGTTTATCGTCTTCACCTTTAATTGCAGTTGCTGCGGGTTGGGATGATTTATAACCAGCAAGACTATGTATTGTTACCTTGGAAGTGTTGTGATTAAAACTTCTTGCGGTTCCAGTTTTTAATGCTTTGGTCATATTGTTTGGTTCTCCGGCTACGGCCCAACCAAGTAAACTTAGAAGTGGGCTGATTAGAGTCGCAGTGGTTCCAATATCAGCGACTGAGGATCCACCCGCTGCACTTGCTCCGGCTACTACATAAAGTAAATTTGCTGGAGTCCCGGTTGTTGCTAGATAATACTCTGTCGCATAACAACCAGCGCTATGACAGATAATGATACAAGTATTGGATCCCGTACAAAACGAACTAATCGCACTTGCCAATTTTGTTTGTGCCCTTGTTGTTCCTGATGTACGTGGGTCCTGTGTTGAATCGTAATTTACAAAACGACTTGCTCCCCAAGCGTTAGAACGTCTTTGGTGGGCAGCACCATAGGAGTCAGAGTTTCCCCATCTGCTTGAATTTGTGTTGGCTAGACCACTGGAGTCTGATCCTTTTCCATGTACGTAAATTACGTAGTTAGCGGCAAATGCCTGGCTCGATACAAAACAAAGTAAGACCGCAACAGACAGGCCTCCTATTTTCAATTGGTTCCATAGACTTTTCATTCGATTTTCCTCTTAGTTTCGATTTTGGTAAAACACAGTGCAAAAGACGTACCAACGCCTTAAATGACCCTATTTTGCCATACTTTGGCGTTTTAGGCTGGTTTAGCGTTCTTTGAAGTGCCGAATTTTCGGACAAAGCCGAATTTTAAGGTGCCGAATTTTCTGCATCTCTGGAATTTTTAGATCTCTGATGAAGGTATGGTTTTATATTTAAGGATCAAATTGGCAAATAACATCGATAAAGTGGATCAAATCCGGAAACAATGATTGGACATTCGCATAACATAATTTTCTGAATTCGAGGCATGGATCTTGCTCTATGCCCGGTATGAAATTTACCAAAATCACTCAGATATTTTTTTTCCTAGTGTTGGCACTTCCCTTATGTTTGATCCAAATGGGATGTAATCAAAAATCAAAAGAAGATGAAACGTCAATGTTTCTTAGTGCTATGTTTTTAAACCAGATAGGTCCCATTGCCATGATCAATTTGGGCGACAGTTTGACCAATGGTGATCAAAGCGGAAGCACTCATGAATATTCTCAAGAGGTTTCCTTTCCACAACTCATCGCTAAACAAATCCGTATGAGAGGAAGTGATTTGGTTTGGAACAACCCAATACTTTATGCAACAGGGGCCAATGCTGGAACCAGAAAAGAACCAAATTTAATTCCATACAACTTAGGTGTGAACGGTCATACAACGAAAACATTGATGGGCACAGCAGCAGTTGCCAGCGGATCCAATCATATCGATAAAATACTTTCTCCCATTCCGACAATTTTAGGAAAATCAATCACACAATTGGAAGCAGCAGAATATGTAGGAAATCTTAATCCGGATAGAAGATTAATCGTGACTCTTTGGATCGGCGGAAATGATGTGTTAGGTGCAGTGACTGCCTCTAGTGGTTCTGCAATGACGACAACTTCGATTAATACTTTTTTGAATGATACGAGTGCGGAACATGACTTAACTTCTGTAAAGGCAAATTTGAATGCAACACTGAATCGTTTGAAGGTTTTACCAAAAGCTGAGATTTTTATAGCGACTTTACCTGATATTTCCGGAATAGGATTTCTTCTCACCCAATCGGATTTAACAAAAATTGCCCATACTTCGGATAATTTGAATATAACTAGTTTTGGTTCCTGTCAAGCTCTTGGTTTTGGCTCACTGATTGGAACTAGTACTGCCAATAGTCTATTAAACCAATTGGATGGAAATAACGCTACTTTAAACGCAGTCATTGGAGGTATTGCTGGAAACGATGGCACCTGTCTAACACAAGCCGAAGGAAATTTAGTTACAACTAGGGTGAATGAAATCAATACATACATACGAATGTTAGCGGAAACTAATTCGAATGTCCATCTTGTTGATATTGATGCAATGTTCAAACGTGTATTGAATCGCGAGGTAACTGTAGGTGGAAAAGTTTTGGGAAAAACAATCGGGTTAGGAGGGGTATTTAGTTTTGACGGAGTCCATCCTTCCCATACGGGTCATGGACTAATTGCGAATGTTTTTATAGAGGAAATGAATCGAACTTTAGGTTTGAACTTAGCTCTTGTTGATCTGGCGTTAATCCAGGCCACAGATCCTTATCGTGATGATGATAATGATGGATTTGCTCGAGGCCCCAACACGGCAGTGAGTCCGATCAATGCTTCCTTGAATCTACATTTCCTTGATTGTGACGATTCTAATGCAAATAAGTTTGCGAGAATTGTTCATGGAGGAGGAGGGGCCACTTCAGGAACTTGCCCTTGAGTCTGGAGGAAACTTTTGATGTATCTGATAAAATTCAGTCTGAAATATTGTGAAGAAGATCTTTTCATTCTAAAAAAAAGAATTTTTCTCCCTTTTTTTCTGAACCGAACTGAAGTAGGTTGGGACATTTAAGCGTATGAATGACAAATCCTATATAGAACTTCTGGACCAGGCAAAGTCTGGAAATCTACGAGCTTGGGCAGTTTTGCAAAATCGGTTTTCTCGTTTTGCCAACAAATTTGCATCAAAGATTTTAAATGACGAGGATCTTTCTCAGGATGTAGTCCAGGAATCTTTTTGGGATTTGTATCAAAATCTGGAAAAAATAACAACGTCAGCAGCCTTTCCTTCTCTTTTAAAGCGAGTGATCATCAAACATAGTGATCGTATCTTAAGGAAGAAGGAAAGTCAGAATTTGGTTTTTATCGATCCTTACCAGATAGACCAAAATTCTGAAGAATTACATTCTTCCTATTTAGAAAAAGAATGTTATGAAACAATTTTTAAAAATGTAAAAAAGTTGGATCTAGCAGACCAAAGGTTGATTGAACTTTATTATTATAAAAATTATTCGCTTGTAGAAATTTCAAAATCCGAAGGCAAAACCTTATCATTCATTAAAAAAAGACATATTTACGTCAAAAAAATTCTCAGGAACGGAATCGGTGAGACTTTTCGGCCGGAAGCGAATTCTAGTTTTATGATGGTCGCTTAGGGGAAATCATTTGGAAGCAACACTTGGGCATTCTAATGGACAAATTGAAAATGTATATTTGGAACAAAGAAAGGTTTTCCTTTGGGGAGAGGTAAACGATAACTCTGCAAGATATCTGATTGATCGTTTTTTATATCTTGAAGCTGTGGATCCAACAAGACCTATCACTTTATACATTCACTCACCTGGTGGGTCAACTTACGCAGGATTGGCGATACTTGATGTAATGAAGAGTCTCCACAATCCAGTTTATACTACATGTTTAGGAATGGCTATGTCCTTTGGTGCAGTTCTCCTTCTTTCCGGTAGTAAGGGATATCGTTTTGCTTATCCTCACAGTAAAGTTCTCATTCACCAACCACATGTTATGGGAGAATTTAAAGGCCCGGCTGAAGACATTCGCATTTTTGCCGAATCTGTTAAACGCGAAAAAGATTTGTTGAATGGAATTATGGCCGAAGCAACAGGACAACCTTTAGATAAACTCGCGGAAGATACCGAACGTGATACTTGGTTTTCGGCAACCGAAGCACTTGAATACGGTATCATTGATAAGATCATCGGGGTTTGATTTTAGCGAAGAGAAACAATACAAAGTGAGAATTTACAAACTTCCACCTGAGTTAGGGTGGAGGGGAGAGGTCTGTTCGATCTCTGAAAACCCTTTATGCCCGATTTGTTTTAATTTCTTCTTCTTTTCTGCGATTTCAAAACCTGGCGATTTGAATGATATCTTATCATGCCAATAGAACTCGAATGAATTGACAGGCGCTATATAGATAATTATATAGCGAATATGAGTCCGAAGCTGTCTTCTAATTTGTTGCAACTTTCAGTTGGGCTCCTATTTTTTTTTAGCTCTAGTTCTGTATTCTCCATTGAGATCATTACGGAAGATAAAAAATTATCGGTTCCTACGAAATTCACAGTGGATGGCACTCTTTGGGTTTCTTACGGATTGAATGATAAAAAGGCTAATGGTGCTCCTGATTACGCGGGACCTAATAACCAGAGTACGGGCTTTCGTGTGGCCAGAACTTTGATTAATATCCAAGGTGATATTGATGAAGGGGAACTTAAAGGTTATGGATTTCGGATCACTCCCGATGTCTTTTCCACTTATTCTCAGGAAGCTAACGGCTGTACAAATTTTGATGGAAGCCAAGTTTGTCAGGGTCATAACGATTATGCATTTAGTTTGAGATTTGCTTATTTCAAAGTGCCCTTATTCAATCAGTTTCTGAACTTAAGGGTAGGTCAACAACCCGCAGCGGTTACATTAAGTCCTGTCTTTAATCTTACCGAAAAAATGGGTCATCGTTATATTGACGGTGATCCCGTTGGTAGGATGGGAGCTTCTGCTGCCTTTCAGAACTTTGGATTTTCCACGGGAGTGGAAAGAGGGATTAGTATCTTTCGTAAAGCTGAATATTATGGATTTCAGTTTATGTTGGGAAATGAATCGACTCACCGAAGGAATAATGCACAAGACTTGGAGATTCTGACATTAACGGGATCTAATGATAAATTAAATTCATTAGCAAAAGGATCTGGAGATTCCTATGGTATGGACTTACAAGGGATCTTAAATTTTATTCCTACTGGTGATTCTAAAACTATTTCGGTCGGATTGAGTTCTCCGTTTATTTTCAAAAATATAGCAGGTGTTGATCGCGATGAGGTAGAGTATAATTCTGCAAATTTTGTATGTACAGCGGATTGCCAAAATCATCCTAGAGTTAGAATTTTTAGAGGAGAAAAAAGAGCCAAACAAGATATATTTTACGGATTCCAAACTGACTTTGCATATAACCAAGATTCATTTTCATTTTCAATGGGTGGCGGCCCTTTTTATTTTTTGGACAGGAGGGGAAAGTCTTCGCTTATTAATGAGCGAATATTGTTCCCTGAAGATTTTTTTAACCAAGGATTAGACACTACACTTGCTTCCAACGAGTTTCGTAAATTTTATGCCACTAATACCCGAGACGAAAGAGATTCTTTAGGAAAAGGATTATATTTTTATACTCATCTGCGATATCACAAGTTCGGTTTTTTTATTATGTACACAACAGGAACTGGAAATGGAAGAGGTAGGGCTCAGGATCCTGTCACAGGAGTAGTATCTTCTTCATCGAATGTCCCTTGGATTAATCAAGTAGTTCGTTATGACCTTCAAACAGATGGAGTTTTAGGTAACGTCGGGATTCGGGACATATTTGACTTAAGGAATTATGTGGATCATGGAAAAGCTAGATTTTATAAGACTGTTGCTTCAGTGAATTATTCTCCAATGGAAAGGCTAAGAATTTCCTTCGCCGTGATCCAGATTGTCTCCATCGACCAAACGGGAAGACCAACCAAAGTTAACTCTTTAGAAAGAATTAGAGGTGATGAACGGACCACCGGAATTGAATCACAAAATGTATCCGAACAATTTTCGCAAGTTGGATTTACTTCACTTGGTTTTCCAAATGGTGTGACAGTCAATGATCTAATTGGGAAACCTTTGGTAGAAACCCAGACTTTGATTGCAACAGAATATATATTTTAGAATATTATGAAATTGTATTTAAATTATAAGATTCAGTATTTTTTCTTTCTTTTGTTTTTTTGTGTGGTATGTAGTCCAAAACAGTCTAGTCCCTCCGATGGGCTCATAGCATTTGTTTTTTTGGATCTAGAAACGGAAGACGATCGGTTAAGGAGAATTCTTGCTACAAACCATGTGAGGCCATTGGATAAACATACACCACCAGCATTACCAGTTTATCGATTAGGGGAGGCTCTTTTTTTTGATAAGATACTTTCAGGAAATAAAAATATTTCATGTTCTACATGCCATAATCCGAGGTTAGTTGCTGGTGATACTCTTCCTTTATCCATCGGAGAAGGTGGGACAGGTTCTGGACAAACAAGAAATCTGGGTACAGGAGTCTTTATACATAGGAATTCCATCGAATTACACAATCGTTCGTCTTTGGAATGGAATCGTTTTTTCTGGGATGGTAGGTTAAGTATCGATGGAAATTCCAGTTTTACCACACCAATGGGAATGAGTTTACCTTCTGGAATAAAAAATTTATTAGCTGCTCAGGCGATGATGACAGTACTCTCTCGAACGGAGATGCTCGGCCAGAGTGGTAGTAATGTTTTGGCAGATTTTCCAGATTCAAATCCGCAATCCATTTGGAATGGGTTAATGGAAAGATTATTGTTAATCCCTGAATATTTGGTTTTATTTCAAAATGCATATCCGGGAGTCCAATCTTCAGAATTGAAGTTTAGCCATGCTGTAAATGCATTAGGTGAATTTACAGGTCATTTTTGGGATACTACGGATTCAAGTAACTGGGATTTATCACCTTGGAATCGTTATTTGGACGGAGATAATAGTGCATTGAATGGCAAAGCAAAATCTGGTGCATTTTTATTTTATGGAAAAGCTGGTTGCCATCGTTGCCATTCTGGATCACTCATGACAGACCAAAAATTTCATAATTTAGGTGTTCCACAATTTGGTCCAGGGTTCGGTTCCGATTCACCCTTAGACAAGGGAAGATCGGGGGTGAGCGGAAATCCAAATGATGTGTATGCATTCAGGACACCTTCTTTAAGAGAAGTGTCTTATACTGCACCTTACTTTCATAATGGAACATATACTTCTTTGAAGGACGTTATCAGACACCATCTTAGACCAAGGGATTCTCTATTAAATTTTGATTTAAACCAACTTCCAACAAATTTGAGGAGTTCTTATGTATCTAGTATTGTTATTCAAAACGAAATTTTAGGAAATCTAGATCCTTTATTAAATGTAAATATTGTGCTTTCTGCAAATGAAATGGAGCAACTGTTGGAGTTTTTAAATTCATTATCTTCGCCTACGACTCTAACATTAGGAAATAAAATTCCAACTTCAGTGCCTAGTGGCTTAAATGTGAATGATTGAATCATTCTGCTTTTTTTACAATAATGGTATTCAACCAACTCATTTTACGAGGGCCTAAGTTAATACCGGAGCTGACATCTCCTCCGTAAGGAGCTGTATCTTCACTAGAGATTGTTGCGATATATTCTGTATCACAAGTATTATTTGTTCCCGAACAAGAAGTGTAATTTGAAGGTGAGGCTGGAGGATTTGGGTAATCTCCTCCCAATCCTTTTTTGAATTCAGTAATCACTATGACTCCTGGAGTTGCTGAAGTTCCACTTCCAGATCCTACGATTGTATTGGAAAGTTCTGAATAAGAGTGAGTGAACCTATATTTATCAGTTGCTTCTAATATTACATAGTAACTCTGTAAATCATTCGGGTTTCTCAATGTGACTTTGGAAAGAATTTCTAAAAGAGAAACTCCTTTTCCTGATATATAATGTTTGCTATTTGAAATCGGCCCAATCCCTGTAAAGTCTATCGATTGAAAACTAGAAACGTTTTGAAGGTCGGAGAGAGAGTAATTTAAAGGAGTGACGATATCACCAGTAATACTAAATGAGGATGTAGTACCGGTCCCACTTTGGTTGAGCCATTCATTGGTGACGGTAATTTTAGATAAATATTTTACGTAACGAGAACCTTGGTTTTTATCTCCTTTGGATACGAATGCCATACTACCAGAATTTGCATCCAATAATGCACCATTCTTTTCAAATGCAATCAGCATTTCTGCACCTAATGTTGTTCGCATCAGTTCTGTATAAGAAACTACGGCTTTGAAACCGTCTTTCCCTTCCAAAATCACTACGGTGGCTCGTCCATCCTTTCCTTTATCAAACGGTTTGAATTTACCTCCTATATTAATCAGGTCTCTTAATAAAACTCCAGTAAAACTACTTACAACTTCGATTAGATTTCCATTTTTATCTTTAATGGAAAAATTATATAGTGTTACTCTTTGTGGAAATTTAGATTCATTCTGAAGGGAAGTGATTGTATACAAACCTGATTCGAAATATGGAGCAATGGTTTGATTCGTATTTCCATTGTTCTCTGGCCCTTTCAATGAGAATGAATGGCTATAAAATGTATTTTCGGAAGAAAGTAAAGCAAACGCTACTAAGTCAGAACCATCGCCAGTAACTTTGGGAGAACAAAAAGTAAACTGAATACCAAAAATAAGGAAAATGATTGATTTGTGAACAAAAGCAGAAAATCGCCTTGGGGAGTAAAACATAAAGTAAAGATCCTCGTAATGGTTATATCGTGACCCTTTCGCTATATAGTCAATTATATAACGGTTGAATCAATTGCTCGAAGTGAAAATACGGAATTTCCTCATCGGTAATTGAAAAATTTGATTCTCTTGAGAAGAGTTTCGGATAAGACTTAGAAAAAGGTTTAAGATGAAGGAAAAGTTACAAATTGATGGGGCTTTTTGGCTCAAACGAAACAAGGAAAGTAAATTAGGGAGAGATAAAATCGACCTACTTCTTGCCATCGAAAAATGTGGCTCTATTTCAAAAGCAGCCAAAGAAGTGGGAATTAGTTATAAAACGGCTTGGGATTCTATCGATTTATTAAATAATTTATACAAAGATATTTTGGTCGAAAAAACAGTAGGTGGTAATTCCGGTGGTGGTGCAAGACTTACTGCTAAAGCTAAAGAAATGATCCAACTCTATCAGATTGTGGAAGAGGAACATAAAAAATTTATTTCAAGAATCAGTGAAAGAATGGACGATCCATTTGAACTTATGAATTTTCTAAATCGGATCTCGATGAAAACAAGTGCTAGGAATCAATTCTACGGAAAAATAAAAAATATCGAAGAGGGAGCTGTAAATTCAGAAATTTCTCTTTCGTTAAAAGGAAACCAAGAAATTACAGCTGTCATTACCAATCAAAGTGTAACCAATCTAGGACTAAAAGTTGGAAAAGACGTCTATGCTCTGATTAAAGCATCATTTATATTTATTTCTAAAGATAAAAATCTATCGATTAGCACGGAAAATAAACTATATGGAAAAATATTTTCCATAGTCAAAGGGAGTGTAAACGACGAAATCATTTTGGAACTAAATGGTGGAAACAAACTTACTTCCATAATTACTAGACAAGCCACTGAACAACTTACATTAAAGGAAGGAGAAGAAGTCTGTGCATTTTTTAATGCATCATCTGTAATTTTGGCTACTGAATAGTTTGCTGAATTTGTTAAGATTTTATTTTCTGGTAATCATTGAGTTTTATCTGATTTAGTAAAAATTGAACGGAAACAATTGTGTTTCATTTTGTTAGTCAGAAATATTTTGATTCGAAATCCTTTTGCAGTCAAAGATTCATCTTCTGATTCATCATTGGTAGAGTGTTTTGATCTCTTGTCCTCACTCTGGATCCTGCGGCGCAAATGTTTTAAAAAACGAATCTTCTGCTTCTGTTCGAAACTTCCAAGTCTTTTGAAAGACTATTTTTCCTAACTGGTTTTTTACTTTTGTTCTTACGGTATACTCTGAGTTAGGTGAAAAAGGTTCATTGGCAACGAATGCAACAAATTTCATACTTTTTAAAAATGGTTTTGTGTCTGGAGGCGGATTTGCCAAACTCAGTGTACTCGTCGGAATCGTTTTTCCTTTTGAATCCAAGAGAACTGCCTCATCCCAAAACAATTCTGTTTCTGAGTTATCATCAAAAAATAGCTGTATGGTGATTGCTGTTGAATAAGAAAGATACTGTAACTGCGGAAATGGATTTGGTAATTCAGGAGGCATTCGTAGGCGAATTTGATCTTCGTTTGAGACTGGATAATGGACGAATGCCGGTTTTTTACCAGAAAGGCAATATTCCGCAAAAAAAACTAAAATATATTTTCCGTTTTCATAAGAAACTCTCTTCATACCAATTCGTTGAATGGCTGGATGTAGAACCATTGATCTATGGAAAGGTGTGTCGAGTAGTCCTCTAAACAAAAATTCTGGTGACTCTCTATGTTCCTTCTTCATCAACGGTAATACTGTGTTTCCTACGTAACAACCTGGGTCAGGTTTAAATCCGACTGCCAATGCTTGGTCTTGAGGAGTTTTTCCAATGAACCCGGGAAGACCTTCTCTTTCATTATGAACCCAATCAATGGTTTCCATTTGGCTATCTACTTTAACATTTGCATTTTGATTTACGGATAAATAGTTCCCATGTTTTTCAGCAGCAGTGTTTAAGTTGGAATCTATTGTTGGAGAAGGAAATTGGTTTGCTTGCAAAATTGTTTCGAGAATCTTTAAGCCACGTTTTTGATATTCAGATTCTGAAATCAAAAATGTTTCTGAAAAAAGAGGGAAGGAAAAAAGAAACAATGTACAATGAAAAATAAATGATAAAATAGATTTCATAGGTTTGACTCGCTAAAGTTTTGGATGAGAAAAAACTAGGTCAATAATAAGTTTCATATTTTAAATAGAATCCTTTAACCTGTCAACTTTTTTAAGAGGAATTGAATCGGCTATATACAAAACGAATTTATTAGTTTTATTGATTTGATTTAAGTCATAACGTTCACAAAATATCTGTATGGAAGATTTTTTCAAAAACAATCGGAAGTGGATCGTGGGTTATAAATTTTTCTAGTTTCTGGGTCAAAAAAATTATCTTTTGCTAAATAGGTTTCATTTTTATACAATACCTTAGCTTCAAACCCACCTAACAGATTTCGGTTGTAGGGATCGTTTTCTCCAACTACAAATATATAGGGTTCGGAAGATAAGTGGTCTAGATTCCATCCTTCCGGCTCGGGTTTTGCATACATTTTGTAGTTTTCGAGTCCATATAAAGAGAAATCATAGTGGCCAGTATAATTAGGATATTTGATTTTCTGATACTCGTTACCTGTCATTACTTTTGTTGTTTTATCAAGTACATCCGGTAGATCTTTATTTTTTTTCCATTCTGATTCGTTATATATTTCTACTTCCGATGCAATGAACTTGAAGTGCAAAAATTCTTTTTCTTTGTTTTCGTTGTGGTCAGAAAGAAGTTGTTCAAATTCTTTTTCTTTGATTTTTTCAGTTTTCCAACTGATGATTCTATTCAGGTTTTGGTTTGAACCACATTTGTAAAAATCGGTATTGATACTTGTACCTTGTTTCGGGATCTCGTTGAGATTTAATTCTAGTATAGGTGGCATTGTTTTTCGATAACAGAGAGAATTGCGTAATAAAAGATAAATACCTTCTTCCAGGGGTACAACAAATAAGTTTACTGATGATTTTGATTCTAAGGACCAGCCTGCAATGTTTGCCGAAAATTTTTTATAATAAGTGCATGCTCCCTTTAGTTGAATTTTACGTATCCGTTCTTTATAAACGTAATTGAAACTGAGGGAATGGTAAGAGTCGGAAGGGGTTATGTAACTGACCGGATAGGTTAAGGTAGCCAATATTAACATACAAGATTGAAAGTGTATGATCATTAAGAAAGGTAGGAAATATCTCATTTTGTTTAAAGTATGCATCGATTTTTTTGAAATCTTCAAATAAAAAAAGTCTATTGAGCCGAAATCCTTGAATCAACTGGATTACTTGGAGTTAAGAGAGTATTTGAATCGGATCACCAAAGATGAGGTAAATTCTTAAGTGGGCATATTTTGTCTGTAAGGTGAAGTGTTTTTTGCTACACTAGCAGGTATTACGTGAGTAATGGTAATGTTTTGTTTAGTTGTTTTCTTGTGTCGTTTGTAAAGTTGCCAACTAATGCGTATTTGATTGACAATTATATTGGAATATTCGTTTATCTCAATGTAATGAAAATTAAGATTCTTTTGGTCGTTTTAAGTTTGGTCATGTTGGTTTCTCAAAATTGTAATCAACCAGGTATTGCCGGATTGAGTTCGAATAACATTCTCGGGAAAGATGCAACTAAAAAGTTGTTGGATGCTGCTACACAAATTGATGCTATCTATTTGAGGGCAACAACTTCCTCATCTACAGTTTCGACCTCATCTGCATACCTTGCGGCTGCATTGTTGAACGGTATACTTGTTCCGATTGTTGCTGGGTTAGAAGACGAAAAGTATTACCTTAAAGATGGCGTAGATAAATGTGTTAAAGATATCTATGCCTTGGGCCTTGTGATTGATAATTACTTAACTGTTGCTTTAAGTTGTGACATCAAACCAACACCTGTTGTCGGATTACCGTAAACTTAGTTAGTTTTGAAAAGATTCCCTTTCTTTGAGGGGAATCTTTTGAGGAAATTAGCAATAAGTGTTTTTTTATGAAATTATGAAGTAGGGCAAATTTGTTTTTGATTTGAAGATGTGATAGGATTAAGTGAATAGTCGATTTTGGAAAGTAAGAGCGTGAGGTTTTCCTTGAATGTCTACAATCTCCATACTTAAACTTCCTTCTCTGATCTCTCCCGATTTGATTCGAAAACGATGGGGGTAGGAAATCAATCTCCCATTCTCAATCATTAAACGTTTAATTTCTTCCCTATCGTTAATGTTTTCATATAGGTTTAACTCTTGACTCGTTTTTCCTAAAACTTCCTCTGCAGTGTAACCAACTAATTTTGCAAAAGCAGGGTTGATGTTTACATAACGGAAATCTTTCGCTATGTCATGGATAGACATTGCTATGGGGCTAACATAAAAAGCTTTCTCGAAAAGTTGTTGTGCTTCGTTTCTTGTCTGATAACTTTCAAATAGCCTGAGAGCCATTTTAATAGAAGCAATTAACATTACTTCTCCGGATGATTTTAAAATATATCCGAAAGAAGTGATTGATTCTGTTTTTTGTACCACTTCCACTTCTGAATGTAAGGATAGAAAAACCAAGGGTAATGTATGTTTTTCTAGAATCGTTTTGGCCGCAACGGTTCCATCAATTCCATCTCCTAAATCGATATCCATTAGGATCAAATCAACATCGTTTTCGTTTAGGGAAACATATTCAATTGCCTCTTCCCCCGTCAACACATGGTGAACAGCAAAACCTGCGGCTTCTAAATGACGAATTTCTACCATGGCGAGCATCATCTGATCCTCAACTAATAGAATCAACTTTTTCGTATCATTGGAAATGGTTTGCTCCATGTAGGTTTAGATAGAATCTACTTTGAATCGAAACTGTTCTACGAGTACCATTAAATGTTCGGCCTGTCTACTCATCTCATTCGCAGTGGCAGACAATTCTTCTGAACTCGCTGCATTCGTCTGAGTGCTTTCGTTGACTTGCGTCATTGCGTCAGTGATTTGTTGAACGCCGGCTGCTTGTTCTTTGGAAGAAAAAGCAATTTCTTGAACTAAATCAGCAGTTTGACTAATGGAAGGAACTATTTCATTTAGCAAGGAACCGGCTTCTTGCGCTGTTGATAAACTTTCATTTGTAAGGTGGCTGATTTCTTTGGCAGCACCTTGGCTTCTTTCCGCTAACTTACCTACTTCGGAAGCTACAACGGCGAATCCCATCCCTTGTTCTCCTGCTCTTGCGGCTTCGATTGCAGCATTTAATGCAAGTAAGTTGGTCTGACCTGAAATTTCATTGATGATTCCAATTTTTTCAGCAATTTTTGACATTGCTAACACGGTTGCGTTTACTGATTCTCCACCTCTTAACGCATCATTTGCCGATTTTTTCGCAATTTCATCCGTATTTTTTGCATTCAAATTTGTTTGTGTGATTGAGGCAGACATTTCTTCCACAGCTGCAGTAGTTTGTTCAATACTTGATGCTTGTTCCGATGTAGCTTCTGCCAAAGAAAGGGAAGTCGAAGATATTTGGCTGGAGGCTTGTGATATGACGACGGCAGAACTTCTGACCTCTGCCAATGCCAATGAAAGTTTGTCTAATGCATTGTTTAAAGAGTTTGCTAATGTTTCGAAATCTCCAAGGTAGTTTAAAGAAACCCTATGGGTTAAATCACCCTCTGCCATTGCAATTAATACTTGATTGACATCATCAATGATATTGGAACTTGTATTTGCTAATAAATTAACACTTCCACCTAAATCTTTTGCAAACCCTTGTTTGTCTTCTAAGGAAACTCTCGTTTTTAAGTTTCCTTTGCCAGCAGCATCTACAACTTGTTGTGTTTCACTGATCATAGATTGCAGTCGATCGACCATTCCTTTGATCGAAAATAACATACTCATTTTATCTTTAGGAAGTGTTTGTATTTTTACATTCAAATTCCCGGCCGCAACTTCCGAAACAATTGCATTTGCATACGCAGGTTCCCCCCCAAGATACTTGAATAATAATCGTATTTCGTAACCTGCATAGGTTAAGATACAAAGTGTAATAAAAACAAAAACAATAACGACAGTATTCCAGAAATTTTGACTAGAAATTGCGTCATCAACTTTAGATTGGGTTCTTTGGTCTAATAAGTCAAAGAATTCAGAAACAGGTTTCATGATTGTTGCTTTGTTTTTATGATACTCATCATTGTGCATCAAACGACGTGCTTCGACTAAGTCGGGAGTTTTTTTGATTGTAAAGTTACCTGAGGCATCTGCATACAATCCTTTTACCATATTCATTGCAATGGTTTCTGTTTTTACTAATGCATCAGATTTATCTTTTGCTTCATCCAACTTTGCTAGTTCCTTTTCGGAAAAACCTTTGGCTTTCATTAAATCTAATAGGGCAATTGCTTTTGAAGCAGGTCTAGGTGTCAATTCACCGGCCGCAACGAAGTCCCAATAAATATTTTCATACTGAGTGGGTCTTGGTTTTTTTCCATTCCGAATATCTAAAATGTCGAAGTATTGATTTTCCCATTTGGGATCTCCACCTGAAATGACATAGGTTCGAGCCAATCTTGTTAGGTCATCAGAACTTTGGCGTAATTCATCAGCTAATAAATAAGATTCATATCTGGATATGGTGGCTTGTGCTACTGTTTCCGATGCGTTTCTTAATTGCATAGTAAAGAGAACAAGAGAGATCATTGCCAGTGTGATTGTAATGAAGACAGTTCTAAAAATGGAGCGCATGTTTTCTTTCATTTTGAATTTCCTTAGTTGATTTTTGGTTCTATGATAACTATTGATTTAAAATTTCATCGTATATCCGATTTGGATTACAAAGGTATTTTTTATAAAGTCTTGTTGTTGGTATTTATAAATTAGTTTTTGTTTTAAATCAGCATCAATTGGCATACTTTTGATTGTATCTATGTTGAACTGATTTTCCAATCCGTAACGTTTCGAAGGATCTGTAACTCGTTGATCATTTTGATTATTATCTGAATAGATGACTCCTGTTTGTGGATTAAATATAGCGTTATCCCAGAGGTAAGTATCAGGGCGATAAATATGAATTCCTTTGATAAAAACTCCTGAATAACTTATTTTTAAACTGGTATTGATGTCCGAGATTCCCCTTCTTTGGAGTTCATAGTCGTTTACATATTGATAACCAATATGTGTGGCAGGTGTAATTGAAAATTTATCAGTAACAGCAAAGTGATGGGAAAAGGATAGGTTAGAATAAACACTTCCTGTTCCATATCCATTAAATTCTGAAGTAAATTTATAGTAGGTAGATAAAGTAGGGTTTATGTATTTTAGAAAGGGAGTTCGCCAAATGAAAGTATAGTCGGAAGTTGCAAATCGAGAATTATCACCTACGTTAATCAGTACATACAATCCTGTTGAAAATGAGCCCGCGCGATTTTCCCAATTGTAATAAAATTCTCCTAATGCCGCATCTCCCAAAGCGTTTCGTTCTGCTCTTTTTTTGATACGGTTTTGATCATAACTTGCAGTTCCGGTAATGAGTGAGTGAATCACTAATTGAGTTTGGTTTTCCCCACCCGGTTTATCTTGGTAATAATAATCATTGTCTCTGTTTGTCCTTCCTACGGTTGGATTGAAAAAGAGCATATTGGAGGTAAATTTCTTATCTCCAGTATTAAAAGCTAATTCTGTTGTTAAAAACCATGCGTCTGGAACCGATTTGTACTCAGTATTATTTCGTCTCGCATATCGATCACCGTAAACACTGATTCCTCGAAAGTTATTTTCGTTGGCCATATATTGGGTTATGGTCACTACGGGATCACTATTTGCTGGTGTTGGTTCGAGTGTTTCCTCTTTCTTTGAGACAGAACTTGAATTTGTCTCTTTTTTCTTCCTTTTTGAGTTATCTTGTGCGGTCGATTCTGCAAAAACGGATCCGGCAAAAAGTAAAAAGATTAAAATTTTAAATTTCATAGTATAGTTTAAGATCCCTCTGATTGACTTGACTTGTCTTTTGAATTGCGTACGAAACGTAACTAGAAATTTCCGAGATGTTAAGTTAGTGATGTATTTAAAATTTGCAAGTGAAATTATTTTTATACTAATTCCATGGGAGACTCATTCGAATCAAAATTTCCCTTAGGGTTTTTCGATAGGATAAACACTAAGCAAATGTTCTTGTTTACTAAACTGAGGATTAGTTCTGATTTTTTGAATCAAATCGGCCGGTCTCTGGTCGGTGTTAAGATTTAGGAGAGTGGATCGTTAAAGGTATTTGCGTTGGGTAAGGCTACTCAGAACGGTGGCCTTGGGAACATATGGGTTAAGGGTAGCCCCGTTTAGTTCAATGGGAAGGTGATTCTTGTAACTCACGGATGATGGAGACTAAGTGATCTCTCGACCATGGTTTGGTAACAATATGATCTACGTGGCCGTCTTTTTTCGCACGGTCTAAAGACTCAGGATCTGCATGTCCTGTTAAGAGAATTTTTTTGATGTTAGGGAAATTGTTTTCCAGATAAACCATAAACTCATCTCCCTTCATTCCTGGCATTAACCAATCGCTAATGATGATGACAATGGCATTGTTTGCGTCTTCTGTATCATTGATAATGTCAATCGCTTCGGCCGCAGATTGAGCCATCTCATACAAAAATTTTTGCCCGAAAGTATTCCGCAGTTGTTCTTTTAAACTGAGTAGAACAATTTCTTCATCGTCGACACATAAGAAAGTATATTTTTGATCTTTGTTCATACGGGTAACCTCACGATGAAGGTGGTGCCAAAGCCAACCTCCGACTGAAAATATATTTCTCCTTGATGTTTTTCAATGATTTTTTTTACAATTCCAAGCCCTAAACCCGTACCTTCCCCTCTCATTTTAGTAGTGAAGAAAGGTTCGAAGATTTTTTCTTTATCTTCTTCTTTGATTCCTTTTCCCGTATCACGAATGGAAACGGTGACAAAATTAGATCCTATTTCTTGCGTAATATCAATCGAAATTTGGCCTTTTCCTTCGATTGCTTGGACCGCATTGTGGATTAGGTTTGTCCAAACTTGGCTTAATTCATCCGGATAAACCTCAATCAACTCCACCTCATGGAAGTTTTTTATCACTTCGATTCCTTCTTTTAATAAACTGTTATATATGATTAATACAGTATTTATGTTTTCTGATAATTGAATTTTTTGTTTTTCTCCAGTAAAATTATGATGAGAATAGTTTTTTAAGGCAAAAACAATTTTGGAAGCACGATCCACCGAGTTTTGGATGGTTTTTACATTTCCGTTTAATCGAGATATTTTATAAATGTATTCGATCCCATTTTCGCCATTGGATTCTTGTAATATGGATATCCATGATTCTAATGTTTGATTGGATTCAATGTCCAAAAGTAAATCTGCAAAATGATCTGGATTATTGATATTAGCTTTTTGAAGGAGATTCGCCATATTTTTTTTAAGGAGTCTTCGTTCTCTGGTGGCTAAATTTGCGTTTTTTAATTCACTATGATTGGTTATCATCTCATTTGCGATACTGATAGCTCTCATTGGAAGTTTGCTAGTAGGGAAGGTTAAAACATAGGAAAATGCATCTTGAAGATTCGAAATTGCAGTTTGTATGGAACCGAGGGGAGTATTGATTTCGTGGGCGATTCCTGCAACTAACTGTCCCAAGGTAGACATTTTTTCTGAATGTATGAGTTGTGCTTCCGCAGCTTTTAGATCTTTTAAAGCTTGTGATAGATCTAAGTTCGTTTGGGAAAGGTTGGAATTGGAATGATTTAAGTCATAAATTAGATTCGAAATTTTTTCTTTTAAGATCCTAAACGCAGTAGCCAGTTTACCAATTTCATCGTTCGATTCATAAGTGATTGGTACATCCCAGTTTTGATTGCTGATTTCATGAGTAACAAGAATCAATTTATTGATTGGGGAACTTACTTTTTCCCGAATCACTATAAATGAAAAAGATAAAGATGTGATAAGGACTATAATGACACTAAACATCGAGGTAAGTAAAAATATGCTGTAATTTTCATACTCTTTGACCTTTGCGTTTGTACGGTTTTCCAGTAATTGGAAAAACTGATCAATCGGTAACATGATTTCTCTTTTGTGTTTGTGATAATCAATGCCATACATCAAAGAGATTGCAAATTCTCTATTTGGTTTCTTTCTGATTGTGAACTCTCCATGGGAATCTTTGAATAGCCCTTTCATTGCATTTTTTGCGATGGTTTCTAAATTCACGAGTTCATCTGAATGCATTTGGGCTTTGTTTAATTTGGATAATTCTTCTTTAGTGAACCCTGCTGCAATCATTCGATCGTGTAGTGACATTTTAGTACCTGGTTCCTCTTTTTGATCCGAAGGATCAACGATGAAGTCCCAGTAAATTCGATCGTAATTTTCTGGTCTTGGTTTTTCTCCGTTGCGGATGGCCAAAATTTCATTAAATATTTTTTCGTAGAAATGATTCCCAGTCACTACGTAAGTACGAACAAACCGAGTTAGGTCATCGGAGCTTTGTCTCAGTTCATCTGCCAATTTGATGGATTTTAATCTAGTTTCCTGACTTTCTACGAGTGCAGATTGTACTTTAAAGAGTGCAATGGTCAGAACGCCAAGGATCATTAATAGAATGATATTGACCGAAAAAATAAGATAGAATAAACGCTTTAAGCTCATAAAATTTCCGTTTCTAGTTTTATCCAATGATCATTTGAGAAAGAGATAACGAGCCTTACTAGTTAAACTCTATCCTAAAATAAATTAAGGATATATATCCGGGTCATGACGTCGTATACGGGTATAGAAAATTGATCAATAGTCAAATCGGATTTCTATCTGTTTGAAAAAAGTAATCTAAAAAATGGACAAACCGTTCCGTTTCTGGATCAGTGATTTTGGATTCATCGTTTTGAAAAATATAAAAAGGCCAAAAAGTAGAAGTATTGTTTCATTTGTTGGAATTGTGTTTCGTAAACTGAGGAAAAGAAAAACATACAAATTAGATGTTTCTTAAAATCTATTTTTTAATAGGTAGAAAGATCATATCTTTGTGGTCATTGGGCTACGCGGTACGGTTCCGGTCCACTGGGAGTGGCAGAAGCTGGATAAGGATTCCCTGAATTCATAAGGCTTGGAACCCCTGTGTCTGCGTTCACTTTGAATTGGTAAAAATTGTTTCCTGCAATATTGCTGACAAATCCATACGTTCCTGTGGGATCCAAAGTGACGAATTGTAAATTGGATCCAAAAGTCAAAATGGAATTGGGAGCGGAAATGGATCCATCGATCGGAGAAATATCATGTTTGGCTAAGTTAGCTCCAGCGATATTCACCGTATAAAAGTACTTTCCCGATGGATGCATCACCGCACGGAAGTTTCCCGCTGTTCCCGGAAAGGGACTTCCGGGTATTGCTGTTAGATTTCCTGTAATTGGATCAATTTGTTTTCCAATAATCAGATTTGTGCCCGCTACAGAATATAAATATTGAGATGAGGAATCAATGATAAGAGCTTCCATATTGGTAGTGTTTCCCGCAGTAAATGGAGAATTCGCTAAATTCGATAAGGCGCCAGTTGTTTGATCGATGGAATAACCGATGATGGGTTCGGCACCTCCATTTCCATTGACATATAAAAATTTTCCATTCGGAGTGATGGCCAAATGGTTGAGAGTACAGGAGCAGGGTTGGCTGAAGTCATTAATTTTTGTGAGCATCCCGGTGTTTTGGTCCAGGACAAAGGCACCGATCGTGGCACTGCTATGAGTGGATGCATAAAAAAAATTGTTTGAGGGATGAAAGGCAAAAAATATGGGATCGAGAGCTGTCGTACCTGCATTCGTGTTTAGAGAAGATAAAAATCCTTCCGTAGGATTTACCATATAACTAGAAATATTTGTGATTCCAAATCCACCAGAAAAGGCAAACCGACCATTGTTAGAAAACTTTGCTGAATTGGAAATGAGCGGATAGGGTGATCCTGTGGCCTGAATGATAGCACCAGTATTCATATTGAGTGTGTATAATTCCGTATTGGTTCCGGCGGAAAAACTGACGAAATATCGATAAACAGTAAAAGTTTCGAAACTTTGTGTTACGCCTTGTTTATTTTGAATTGTGACTGCCCCTGATTTGGCACCTAGTGGTACTTGAACGCTGAGCCTTGTGGTAGAGGCCTCGTTGATTGTCGCTTCTATAGATCCAGAAAAGAATACTCTGTTTTCTGAGACCTGCTCTGAAAAATTCACTCCTTCCAGGAGAATCGTTTCCCCTTCCACACCTGAATTTTTTGAAAAAGAAAAAATCCTAGGTTGTATGAGAAAAAAAATAGAAGCAATTTGTAAATTGAGTTTGGATACGGAATCGTTTTCGGGAAAAAAATAGGGTCTCCAGAGCGGATGGTAGACACAAGAAGTAAAAGAGAATAAGATGATCGTAAGTAGGCTGGGTTTTCGCATTTTGATTGGCCAGAAAGGGTGATTCATTTAGCCATCCGATGGTTTGATTTTGCAATAATTTATTTCCAATAGTCCAGATTTCCGAAGATTTCTTCGGCTTTTACAGATTAGGGATTGAGAAGGTTCTTAAAAATGAATCGACTGTTTGGATTTTCTGTGGAATGTTCTAATCAAAATTTTTACCTTGGGGTTTTTACTCATAGGGGGTACATTTTGTTCCAACGTATACTATCCATTTTATTTCTTTGTTTTCTGGCTTTAACCTGCCAAATCACTTCTCATAATGTAAAACCTTTTTTGGCAGAGAAAACATTAGAACAAATTCCTCTCTCTCCCCAACCGAAAGTTTGGGTCGATTTCCAAGTTGTCAAAGTTGCCGACTGGGAAACAACTCTGGCTGGGCTTTTAGATTTAGATGATCCTAAAGCAAAGGCAGCAGGTTTAAAGGATCGTAAAGAACCCATTTCCATTTACTTTTACCTCGTCAAACACCCGAAATATGGAAGTTTTATGATTGATTCCGGAGTGGGAGAAAGTTTTGCAAAAGGCCAATCCGGAGAATTGATCAGTTCTCTTGTAGAATCTCAAATGCATTTGAGCCATATGAAAGTTTTTGAGACAACCAAAGCCTATTTGACCAAAAACAAAATAGATTTGAAGGGAGTTTTTTTCACTCACTTACATTTGGATCATACTTTAGGTGCATATGAAATAGAAAGATCGGTTCCCTTTTACGTTGGACCCAGGGAAGTGACAAGTAAACATTTTATTAATTTATTTGTACAAGGTTCCACCAATCGTTTGCTAGGTGAAAATCCGAACTTAATCCAACTCGATTTTGGCACAAATCAAAGTCAAATCACGGCTTTGGATTTTTTTGGCGATGAAAGTTTCTATATTCTTTCCGTACCAGGGCATACTGTCGGTAGTTTGGCTTTTTTTATTCCTTCAAAAGAGGGTGCCCATTTGATCCTCGGGGATACTTGTCACACTAGGTGGGGTTGGAACGAAGGAGTGACACCTGGGTCTTTTACTTCTGATCACAAACTCAATCGTAAAAGTTTGGATTTTTTAAAAGGGTTGGAAAAAACTCATAAACTTAAGTATGTCTATCCGGGCCATCAAGAACGAATCTCTGTTTTAGGAAAATAATAAACCACCAGATTTTTGTTCTTTTATTGGAGTGTATCTCTCGAGAACCCTTGGCGCATTGTATTTTCTGTAAATGTTTTTCCTTCTACGAAAAGATGTAAGTAATCAGGTCCTCCCGCTTTTGCGCCAGTACCTGATAGTTTACCTCCGCCAAACGGTTGTCTATGGACTATAGCTCCAGTAATTCCGCGGTTGATATATAAATTCCCAACATCTATTTTTAACTTTGCCTCCAATATATGTTTTGGATTTCTAGAGATAACACCGCAAGTAAGCGCATAATCAGAATTATTTGCGAGTTGAATTCCTTCTGCGAAAGTAGAAATTTTTTGCATCGCAAGTATCGGTCCAAAAAATTCAGAATTCCACATTTCTGAATCTTCAGGAGGTTCATACAGACTTGGTGCTACGTAAAATCCTTCCTTAGGATACAAAGAAGTAATTCCTGTTAAAAACTTTTCATTTTCTTTTTGTAAACGGAGAAGCCTTAAATAACTTTCTTCATGAATGACTGGGCCAATTCGATTTGCGAAATCGAGAGGTGAACCAATGAGTAAACCATCCAAACTTGCGATTAATCTTTCTTTCAGTTTATTGTAACAATCATTATGTACATAAAGTCTTGAGAGGGCACTGCATTTTTGACCCTGGAATCCAAATGCAGAAGGAATGATGGATTGGATTGCCACGTCTAAATCAGCATCTGCATCCACAATCATTGCATTTTTTCCACCTAATTCGCAGATCACTTTTTTGATCATACGTTGTTTGGGGGAAACTAGGGAAGCTGCTTTTAAAATGGAAAGCCCTACATCTCTTGAACCTGTGAAATTGACTACCGCTACTTCTGGATGGGTTACCATGGCTTCTCCAATTTCGGATCCAAGGCCTGGTAAAAAATGAAGAACTTCTTTTGGTATTCCTGCTTCCCAAAAACATTTGGTAATCTCAAAAGCCGTTGCCGATGTTTCTTCTGCTGGTTTTGCTAGTACAATATTTCCGACTACAAGAGGTGCGGCACACATTCCAGTAAAAATAGCCATAGGAAAATTCCAAGGGGAAATGGAACTCACAATCCCTTTTGGTTGGTAATAATACAAATTGTCTTCACCGAGTAAATTTATGTTTTTGGGTGACAATTGATCATTGGCAATTGTTGCATAGTAACGACAAAAGTCTACGGCCTCCGCAAATTCTATTTCTGCTTCCGTTATCTGTTTTCCTGTTTCCCAAATGCAGACAGAAATAATGAAATCTTTTTTACTGACTAATCTTTCGGCAACTTTCATGAGTAAGGTGGACCGTTCTTGTTGCGGACGTTCTTTCCACGGTCCCCAATTCATTTTGGAAATTTGAATTGTTTCCTCTAAATCATGGACATTGGAATAAGAAACTCGAGAGACCACAAGTTCTGGAGACCAAGGGTTTTTCTGGACAAAACGATTTGCCGAAAATTTTTCTGTCCTTCCAATAGAGATAGGAATTTCAAAAGGTAATGATTTTTCGATTGAGTTTAATGCAGAACGAATCGCATTCCTTTCTTTCTCAATGGAAAAATCTCTGATCGTTTCATTTTTAAATTCCATTCAAACTTTCCTCTTTAGGGTTACTCATTAAAGAGTCTAAATTTTTCCCCAAACTCATTTGGTACAAAAAACCTTGGTTGGATGTATTTTCTAATAATCTACGAATCAAATAGGCCATTCCTGGAAGTAAAGCCCCGATAGGTGAATATTCTCGTAAACCAATTCCCATGGAGTCTAAGCTGGCCTTGTATTTCCCAGCCATTCCATACAACATTTGAATTTCAAAATCAGAAATAGATTTTTTTGTTGTATGATATAGGATAAATGAAAGTGAACGAAGGTTATGTGTTCCAAATGCAGATCTAAGATAAGGATATGATTCTAATAGAAATAAGACATTCTCTTCGAATTTGATATCGGTCTCTCTTTTTGTATCAAACACGGGAGATGTCCACCCACGTTCCTCTGCTTTGATCCGTTCGTATTCCAAATAAGCTCCCTTTACAAGTCGAATGGTGATGGGGGTTCCTCTACGTTTTGTATATTCTTTCCACAAAACTAATTCGTCTTTAGATGTTTTTAGATAAGATTGTACAACGATGCCAAAATGCTGATAAAATTGAAATTCCGGTTCTAAAAATAGATCCTTTGCAGTTTGAGTGATGATCGATTTAAGATCATATTGTTCCATGTCTAAATTGATTCCAATTCCTTTGTTCATTGCGGAACGAAGGATGGGTCGAAGTGCTTCTTTCAAATACTGAATGCTTTTTTCTTCGGCTTCTGGATAAAGCCTTGTTTCAATTCCCGAACATTTGATGGAAATATTAGTTCTTAGTTTGGAATTTATCTCTGGATGGACTTCTGGTAGAATTTTTATTAGTTCCGAATATTGTTTGAGATATTCTTTTGCTTCCTTTGGAGAGAGGGCAAGTTCACCTAAAATATCGTAGGTGCGAGGTCGTGTTGTCACGTTTGTTGTTTTTAAATTTCGAGGTGAATCGGTCAGAATAAATAATTTAGCAAAGATTTTTACAATTTTTAATATCAAAAAGGAAACTATCAAATCTAAGAAAAGGATATGGATTAGAAAGTGAATGGATGATTTTAAGAATACAGGAATTTCTGTATCTTCATCAAATAAGTAAATTTTAAAATAACGATAGATTTTTTTGGGTTCGAGAGAAGGAAGAACATCGATAAATTTAAAAATTTGTAATTTTAGTTTTGGGTAACGAAAACCAAAAAAAATTATTTTGGAAGATATAAAAAATATAAATTTTTGATATAAAGAGCCACCGCTGGCATCAATTGTTTTGGCAATGGAAAGAATTTCTTTATCATCATCTTGCATTTGTTTTGTAAACATAATGTAACAACCAAATTCGATCCTAAAACTTTTAATTCTGTAAAAAATGAGATTATAAAATCTGAAAGGAGTTGTAAACAATAAGTTAGATGTTTTTATTTCCAAATGGGAAAATTAACAGATTTGTATATCGAAAAAGAATCTAAGTTTGGTGCTTTTAATTACTCTCCTCTACCGGTAGTCATCACCAAAGGGGAAGGAATTTATCTTTGGGATATCGAAGGAAAAAAATATTTTGATTTTCTTTCAGCATACAGCGCTGTGAACCAAGGCCACTGTCATCCAAAGATCGTTGAAGTTTTTCAAAAACAATCAGCATTACTTACCCTAACATCCCGAGCATTTCATAACGATAAACTTCCGTTATTTACAGAATTTATGACTCAAACTTTCGGATATGATCGAGTGTTACCCATGAATACAGGAGTGGAAGCTGGCGAAACTGCTGTTAAATTAGCGAGAAAGTGGGGTTATCAAAAGAAAAAAATACCTGAAAACCAGGCAAAAATTATTTTCTGTGAAGGAAATTTTTGGGGTAGGACGATTGCTGCTATATCCGCATCCACGGATGCAAAAAGTAAAAATGATTTCGGGCCTTTCCTTTCTGGTTATGAAATCATACCTTACAATGATTTGGATTCTTTGGAAAAAGCAGTTTCCGACAAAAATGTTGCGGCCTTTATGGTGGAAGCCATTCAGGGAGAAGCTGGTGTCATTGTTCCTGATGAGAATTATATAAATGAAGCAAAAAAAATATGTAAAATTCATAATGTTCTGCTGATCGTTGATGAAATACAAACAGGATTGGGTAGAACGGGAGAACTTGTTTGTTCCGATTACTCTCAGATTAAACCTGATTTGTTGCTTCTTGGTAAGGCACTTTCTGGTGGAATGATGCCCGTATCTTGTGTGTTAGGTTCTGATGAAGTTCTATTACTTTTAAAACCAGGGGAACATGGATCTACATTTGGTGGAAATCCACTAGCTTGCGAAGTGGCGATGACCGCAGTGAAAACGGTCTTAGAAGAAAAAATGTCCGAAAATTCGAAAGAAATGGGAATTTTGTTTCGAGAAACAATTGAAGCCTGGAAACATCCTTTGGTTCATTCTGTTCGTGGTAAAGGTCTCTTAAATGCAGTTCAATTTACCGACAGAGTGGATGCCAAAACCTTATGTTTGGAACTGATGAAGTTAGGAATTTTAGTTAAAGAAACTCACAAAAATACAGTTCGTTTTGCACCTCCTCTTGTGATTCGGAAACAAGAGATGCAAAAAGCATTAGAAATCATTAAAGCTGCGATTGATTTGTTTTGATCAGTAACAATTATCTATCATATGCTTTTAAGAAAAAAAATGAAAATGAACTAATCAGTTTTGGCACCTCGAGTAATGTCTTAAAACTAAAACCTGTGTCTCCATGGGAGATCAGTGATGTAATACAGAGTTTACATTCAACACCCAGAGCTACGAGTTTTTGATGTAGTAATAAGGACTCGTTTGCTGGCACCACATCATCCGTAGTTCCATGAATTAACAAAATGGGTAAATTGAGTGAATGGATATAATTAGTAACAGATAGTGCTGTCAATAGGTTGCGATTTTTGCCACCTTTCTTTAAGATGATTTCCCAATGTTTCATTCGGAATGCACTATCATATTTTAAATTCTCAAAAAAATCGCGATCTGCTTTTTTCATTTTTGAATAATGAGGTTCTAGAAGATTGTTTTTGTATTTGTAGTAATTGTCTAAAATGGCAAGTTTAATAGCTTTGAATAAACTTTTGTTTTCTCCAATAGATAAAGGAAGAAAATTTAAAAGTAGGATCATGCGACCATATTCATCTAAGTTTTGGTTTGCGAACAAATTGCCAATGATATCATCTACATTGGTAAAGGCTCCAATCGCACAAAGGGTATTGATTCTTTCTGCAATTTGTTTGTCACTTGCGGCGATGAGACTTAAAGAACCAGAAAAAGATGGTGCAAAAATAGATACTTTTCCTGTGGGACTAATTTCCTTTTTGCCGGAGATATAAAGAATCGAATCTTTTATGTCATCGATGTTACGAAGTGAAATTTTATAATCACAAATTTCTTCGAAGAAGGGACTGATGACTGTATAACCAAGTTTACTTAGACTTTTGTTGACAATGATAAACCTGGGGTCACGGTTTCCTAAAGGTGCCAATCCATTAATTGTAACAATGGTTCCTAATGATTTTGTTTTTGGTGTGTACCAATCTGCACGCAAGTTACCGTTACGTATGGGGATCTGAATTTCTTTAACATCAGGTAAGGTTTCATCCTGATTTTGTAACCCTAATAAGAATTGGATTGATTTTCCCCAAGCTGTTAATTGATTCATTGATTTAGTTTGCCTAAAGTGATGTTCTTTATCAGAAACATTCTAAAAACGATGTTTGAAATCAATCGAAATCCATTTTTAATACAAACAAACAATCAGTTTTACTTTGATTTACCGAACTAAATATTTTGTTTTGTAATCTAAATGAGATTTTATGTATAGGATGATTTTTCGCGTTAGGGATCAGAAGGGCTTGGTCCGCTTCTTGCGGACGGGAGCGAAGGCGCACCCCTGGAGAGCCCGACCCAGTCATAAACAAATTTGATAAACGACGAACCAATGGGGAACGCCCCATTTATTAAAAAAATGAACCTGCCTTTTTGGTTCATTCTCCTTTCGAATTTTGAAAAATAAATTGATAGAATTTTGAAATATATAGGAATAACCTTTGTATTTATTTTTATCAGAAAGAACTTTCTGCCAATGGAAAAGGAATGAGGTTTGAAACGAAAGGAATTGATGAGTCCCAGTAAAAAGATTCTTTCTATTGTTATTGTCGCAGCGTTTTTGTTTCAATGCCAACCTTCTGCACTCAATTCTAAATGTGACCCGAACGGTTCGTCCTATTTCCAAACTTTGATTCTTCTTTTGGGAACTAGTGAAAATACGCAATTTTGTGGTGCGAATATTAGAAACCCTTTCTTTGGAAGAACCAAGGTTCCCCGTTTTGTATTGGTTACCAATGTCGGTGTGTCCACAGCAACTAGTAACATCAATGTTTTTCGGATCCAACCTAACACAGGCGAACTATCGCAAGTGGCTGGCTCACCATTTGCGTTGACAAATCGTCCTCGTTATTCTGTAACCAATGCAGCAGGAAACACTGTCTATGTTGCTAACGTCGGTAATACTTCGGTCTCTGTACTAAGTCTTGATCCGGATACGGGTGTCTTATCCGTAAAACATTCTGATCTGGTTCTTAGTTCTACTCCTTATTCTTTGGTTTTAGATCCCAATGGGAAATATTTATTTGCGAGTTCGGAAACCACTCAGCAGATCCATCGAATGGCCATTGATTCCACTGGAAACATTTCCACCATACCGCCCGCTACGAATACATCCAATCCAACTTCTGGTGCTGTTGGAAAACTTGTTTTTGATTCTCTGGGTAGGCATTTGTATGCCGCCCTTACTGGTGGTAGCGGAAATATGTCTGGAGTTCAGGCGTTCTCATTCGATTCGGCGACAGGAGGATTCACTTCTATTAACGTTTATCAGACAAGTCAAAACAACCTTTCCCTTGCCATTTCTGCCAATGATCAGTTTGTTTATGGGGCCAATTATTTTTCACAAGATGTGTTTCCATTTGTGAGAGATGGAGGTAGCGGTGGTCTTACTATCCAAACTAGTATTTCTGCAGGTATTGCACCAGGGTATACCATTGTAGACCCTCTCAATCGATTTGTTTATGTTGCCAATAGTGGCACAGGCCAAGGAACCATTTCTGCTTATGTTATCAATTCATTGACGGGAGGATTAACGTCTGTTAGTGGCTCTCCGTTTTCATCAGGATTTAGTCCGATTGGACTTGGTATTGATCCAAGTGGGAAGTTTTTATATTCCTCCAATACACAAGGAGGAAATGTTTCAGGTTATTCAATCAATGGAGATGGGTCTCTTACACCACTTGTTGGATTTCCTGTGACTGCTGGGACCAATCCATTTTCGATAGAAATAGTTTCTTATTGAAACTAAAATCAAGAATCATAGTCTATCAACTTTCGGACATAGTTAATTGTTTAGTTCAACAAAGTAAAATCCACCTTTCGGTCGATTGTTCACTTGGTTGATTTTACCTCCGAAGTAATGTGTATTTTTTACTGCGAAAGATTTGTATACATCACCTGAGGAAGGGACGTTGGAATTTAATAATCTACCGTTTAGAAAATCATAATATACAAATCCTTCTTTTGTGGATCCATTGATGGTTGTAAAATAACCACCGATCATTCCTTTGCCATTTTCTCCAATACTTATAGTGGATACTATGTTATCCGTAGTCAACAATTGATTGGAATAGGAACCAGTAGTAAGGTCAAATGAACTAAATCGAGAAGTGGATTGTCCACCTACTATAGTAAAATTTCCACCAATAAACAATTGGTTTTGATAAGTGGCAATGGTAGAAACGTAAGCATTCGGAAAACTTGTCGCTGATGGAAACAGTAAGTTGATACCGTTTATTGGATTCAGTGATGTGATATAGGATGTATTTGATCCACCTATATTTGTGAATGATCCTCCAACAAACACTTTATCTTTTAATAGGTGGATGGATGAAACGTTTCCATCTCCAATAGGATTCCAACTATCAAGAGTTCCATTTGTTAACATCAAACGTGCGATATTTGAACGTGCTGTCCCTGCCACATTTGAAAAACTTCCGCCGACATAGATATAATTTTCATCAGTAGTGATGGATTCGACGTTGGAGTTAAATGTGGGTGCGGGGCCTTCTAGATTCAGAGTGTTTAAATTTAAAATAAAAAAATTAGTTCTAGAACTATTTAAAACAGAAGTAAATTGTCCTCCTGCGTACAAAAGATGATCTCGAACATGTAAACTTCTTATCGCAGTCCCTGTCAATTGAGGGTTGAAGTCTGTTGGTTTTCCTGTGTTTAAATCAATAGATCCAAATCCATTACGTTCTACCACATTGACACTGTAATAACTCCCTGGAACTAACACCTTACTTCCGTCAGATGAAAATGCGATTTTTCCATTTGGGTAGGAAAAACCAGTGGTAAAACTTGGATTCCAATCGGAAATTTTTCCATTGGAAGGATCTACGGAGAATCCATGTCTTCTCGATTTACCACCGATGGAAGTAAAATTTCCCAGCATATAAATTTTACCACCAAACTCAGTGATGGAGGCAATGGTATCACTACCGCTAAGTCCTAAATCCTCACCACCAACAGTGCCTGTATTATCAACGGCAGCAAAATTGATTCTCGCAGTGGAGCCCAATAGGTTAAAGGTTCCAATTAAATATACTTTTGATCCTAAAACTGCAATATCATTGATTAATCCATTTGGTGCAGGATTCCAAGCTGACATGTTTCCATCCATTTCAAAAGCTTTGACATTGGCCGGGGAGACTGCAGTAAAACTTCCCCCTGCATAAATTACTTTATTGTTTGAAACATCTCTTCCTATTGCAATGGTCCGAATCGCTCCGGCAGAGATATTAGCAGAAAAACTTCCGTAAGTGGAACCCGTATCATAAGAAATTTTAGCTAACCTACCAATGCCACTTGCATTAATACTTGTAAACTGTCCGGCGATAAAGATTCCATCGGTATCTCCAAGAATTGATTCAACGGTTGCATCGGCACTAGGCACCCACGTTGTATCTAAAACGCCTGTAATACGATTGACTGCTGCGAGGTTTTGGCGAGATGATCCGTTCCAGGTAGAAAAACTTCCAGCAATATAGATCTTTTCACCTACTAAGAGTAAATCTCTAATGTCTGATCCACCGGATCCGGTTCCCACATCAAAATTTGTATCCAACTTACAGTTGGATTGGATATGAACTAAACTTTGTTTTGCGATTCCTTGGAGATGGCTAAAATTCCCTGCTAAATAAAATCCGCCCCTTTCATCAGAAATGGCTACATTACTAAAACTAAGTAATTCTAAGTAAGGGCAGGAGTTGGAATCCAGTAAAGTCCCATCCACAGTATTTAAAATGGCTGCTCCCCCAGTATTTGGACCTAAGAATTGAAAAATGCCACCTAAATAAAGTTTATTGTTATGAATGGCCATACCTAAAACTTCAACATTGGTTAAGGAGTCACTATGGACCCCCCAGGTGGGAGGTTTTGGAAATCCGGGCAGGCAAGACGGGGAATTGTCATTGGTTAAAAACCTAAGTATGGAAGATGTTATATACGATTCCGATTTTGGATCGCAGGGATTGGACAGTTCTGCTGGTTTACAAATGACAATGAAACAAATAAGAAATATCAGATAGGAAAATTTTGCCAGTCGCATCATCATTTGGTCCTTACAATGGGAGGATTTGGGATCCAAGAACATTGACAACTGTTATTTTGTATTTAGATTCAAATCAATCTAAGTGCTGTCAAAAATTTTCTAAATTAAGTAATTTGTTTGGGGACTTTTTAGGAATTTCCTAAAGAGTAATTGATTCTCTCTAAAGTAGGTGGTGGGAACATTGAAAAGAATAAGATTCGATGATTCCTCAATGAGAGTGTATGATCGGGGAAACTTTTTTATTTTTCTCTTTCAAGATCGAAAACAGTTCGAATCATTTAACACCAAACGGAATCTTTTACTTTACAACCTAACTCAAATAGAGTAAATTTTGTCAAAATGTCCTGTGTTCGGCTTAGTTTAATTTTAATTTTTTTAAGTGGATTTTCGCTTTCTGCCTTTCCTAACCAGTCTCGATTTACAACCATTTTAAAAAATGGAACTGGTGAATATCCAATTGGTTTCCATATGGAAATCCTTACCCTAACACCTGATAACAATCTGAAATTTGAAGAGGTTCGAAAATCCAATCTATTTTATGAAAGTAAATCTCTTTCCCCAAATTTTGGGTTCACAAAAAATATATATTGGGTTCGGTTTGAACTACAAAATGAATCTAATGTTCGAGATTGGTTCATTCATGTATCTTATCCATTACTAGATAAAATCGAGTTTTATGAATCGAACGACAAAACATGGAAAGAGATCATCACCGGAGATTCTTATGTATTTTCCCAAAGACCGTTGGAAGAAAAAAGTTTTATATTTCCAGTTAAACTCGGCTCTCAAAAAAGTAAAAAATATTATTTTCGATTTGAAAGTGAAGGAACTGTACAATTTCCGATTACTGTTTATTCACATGAGAGGTTTTTGAAACTCAAAGAAAAGGAAAATTTATCACTCGGGATTTATTATGGAATTCTCTTTGTATTAGTGATTTATAATTTAATTCTTTTGTTTATGTTGAGGGACTTAGGTTATTTATATTATCTTTTATATATTAGTTTTTATGGCCTTTCTCAGTCAGTACTGAATGGGCTAGCTTTTCAAATATTTTGGCCTAACTCACCACATTGGGCCAATATCAGTTTGCCTTTTGTCGGAGGTTTTTCCCTGTTTTGGGGGCTTCAGTTTACAAGAAGTTTTCTAAACACCAAAAAAAATACACCTACTTGGGATATAATCATATTTGTTTTAATGGGATTGATGTTATTTTTAATGTTATCTTCCTTCGTTTTTTCATATTATGTGAATATATATTTATTGGCCTCACTGGTTATTTTATTTGCGCTCTCTGTATTTCTTGTAGCGGTTGTTTGTTGGGACAAAGGATACAAGCCGGCCCGGTATTTTTTAATTGCTTGGGTTGCACTTTTGTTTGGTGTCGGCATTTATTCGCTAAAGGGATTTGGTATTTTACCTGCAAATATAGTTACTGAGTATGGGCTTCAAGCAGGTTCCGCTATTGAGATGTGTTTACTATCCTTGGGACTTGCTTATAAAATCAAACTCACTAATTCCGAAAAAAATAGAGCCGAAAGGCGTATGGCATCTTATAAAGTCAAATTACAAGATGCAAAGTTAGTATCTTCAAGACTTGAAGTAGAATTGTTAAAAAACAATATCCATCCCCATTTTTTATTAAATTCGATCAATGCTACAATTATTTGGTTGGATGAGGATCCAGAAACAGCAAAGCAGTTGCTAAGTGCACTTTCTGATGAATTAAGAGCCATTTTAAAGTTAACAAATAAAAAAACCATTTCCGTTAACGAAGAAATTAGTATTTGTAAACGTTATTTAGAAATTATGAGTCTTAGAAAGGAATCGAAGTTTGAATTCAAAACAGAAGGTATCAGTGCCAAAGATTTGATTCCTCCGATTGTTCTACTGACATTGGTTGAAAACGGACTAACACATGGTTATCAAGGTAAAAATTCAGGAACCTTCACCTTAAAGAAAAAAAAGGACAAAAATAAGACAAAATTCATTCTTTTTAATGATGGTCTTCCAACAACAAAGTCGGATTCACTCGGGACTGGTATCAAATATATAAAATCAAGATTACAGGAAGCGTTTCCGAATAAATGGGATTTTTCTTCCAAGATGGTCACAGGTGGATGGGAAAATACCATCACACTTATGGAATGATTCTGTGCGTCTCACGCTAGTTTAGTGCGTTTCGCTCCTTTATTTTTGTAAATTCTCATCATACCTTTAATCTATCCCCAAGGATATAGGTATGAATACAAAAAAACTAACAGTAGTAACATTGATTTTGTTATCCGCAAAGATCAGCTTTGCAGATCCTCTCATTAAAAAAGAAGACAAACCAATCATAAACCAAGTCTCAGAAGAAACTCAAAAAAACAATGCAGAGTTGGAAAAATATTACGCAAAACTAAAATACCCGCCAGGTTTTTATGAAGGTGCATTTTTAATTAGTTTTATGGGCGGAGGAACCTTGGCACCTAGCGGATCTTTCATTAGTCATGAAAAAAACTATGATAATTCTCTCCAATATAAGGTTGTAACAAAAGAAGTCGGCCAGGATTATTATCCGCAAAGTTCGATGCGAAATGATCAGCCCGGTTTGTATTTTAAACCAACATATACTCCTGGTGTTGCTTCTCAGTTTGATTTTGAATATGGATGGAAAGAAAAAATCGGTCTAGGGTTTACTGTGATGCAAAATTCGATGAATGCCAAAAGACAAGATGTAATCCCTGGATTATCTTATTATAAAGAATATGTTGATCCGATTCCGAGAGAACGTACCATTTACCGTGGTAATTCTATGAGTTTTCTTGCAACATACCATCCTGTTCCCAGAAATTTCTTTGATCCTTATCTTGTCGCAAGGGCTGGTGTTGTTTCGTTTACTGGGGAAGCACATTCTGGTTTAACACATGACCGATTTGTTTATAGTAATCAGATCACAAGTGGGATTGGGAGTATTGTTGGTGCGGGCGCAGGTTTAAATATTTATTTAGGCCGATACTTTGGAATCAAAGCAGAAGTGGATTATTACAGAGAATTTTTGAAAGCTGATCAATTTTCAATGCGTACATTAAATTCGTATCAAGCAATGATTGGTGTATTTGTAAATCTATCTAACGTACAATACAGATTGGAACAATATTAAAGGTAGGATTGGATTTTGAAAATTTTAATCGTAGAAGATGAAATTGTTGCGGCTCGGGGTTTAGAACGAATGTTACGTGAACTTCTGGGAAGTAAAATTTCATCTCTACGAATCGAAAAAAGCCTAATTGGTTCCCAGTGTTTCATTCAGGAAAACGAAATTGATTTGTTGTTTTTGGATTTGAATTTAGATGGTGATATAGGTTTTGATTTGTTACAAGAGGCTTCGGCTGCTTCTTTTTTGACAATCATCACATCAGGAAATACGGCAGAGGCTATCAGAGCTTTTGAATATGGAGTTTTGGATTTTGTTCCCAAACCAATTTCAAAAGATCGAATTACAAAAGCCCTGGAGAAATACAAAACTAACAACGGACAGACAAAAACGAGATACATTGGGATCAAACAAGATGATCGCCTAAACTTAATTGCAACAAAGGATATTCTATATGTTCAGTCCTTTGATAAACGTGTTAAGGTGTTCCAAAAAAATGGAGAGATGTTGGTTCACAACAAAAGTTTAGATTCTATTTTGAAAGTATTACCTGCCCATTTTTTACGAATTCACCGTTCGTATATAGTGAATTCCAAACAAATAAATAAAATCAAAACTTCTGCTGGTGGTTCTTACCAATTGGAGCTGAATACGGGAACAAAACTGAAAATGGGTAGAAATTATTATAAAGAGCTGAAAGCAAAATTGTAAATGTATCTATAAAACCTTATTATTGTAACTGTTCGATTTTTGATGTTGATCGTGCTGAAGTATACTTTTTATCACTCAAAACCTATTAATACTCGCATAACATGATCAAAAAATATTTTATTTGTTTTTGTTGATTCATTTGTTTATCAGATTAATCTTTTTGTATTCAGATTTTTTTTGTCCAACCTCACTCTTTTTTACCCATCTCTCGGTAGAGGTGGTCACAATGGCAAAAAAAAACATTTTCCCTATTACACTGAAGGATTGTTCTTTGGTTTTAATTTTTCTTTTTACTTTGAGTTGTTTCACAAAGGAAGCGCATCAGAGTGGATCTTGGGTTACTCATCTTCTTGGGATTGTGTCTACTTTCACAGCAGAGAAAAAAATGCCGGACTCTTCCGATTCTACTCTTGAAGGATCATATAGCGTTCGTTCTGTTGCTCCGAATGTGGTATTAGAAAATTCTCAATTTTTAATAGAAGGTGAAAATTTAAGGCATTTGACAGTGGGTCAATTGTTCGGCGAAGGATTCGAGAAGTTTTTGGAATTTACGGAAGTGACTGAATCAAAAATAATTGTTTCCCTTTTTCGGTGTCCCGATTCTTCCTTAGTTTTAAGATCTTCCCCTAATCAGGAAAACAATCACCCCATTTCCATACCTTGTCTTGGTTCTTTTGATTATTCGGTTCGGACTTTGAAATTGGATTTAGGTCAGCCGTTCTCTCCGGTTATTCCTATATTTTCGACCAATGTTTGGGAAATCTTGCAAACATTAGGTGAAGTAGAATTTGTTTCGTCGCCTCCATTGCCTGTTGGTATTCATTTACATCCGGATACCGGTGAAATCAAGGGAATGCCGACGATAAGTACAGAAAATCAGTTTCGATCTTACACCGTGGTTGCACGATTAAAAAAGAATCCAGAAACAAAACTTTCCTCTTCGGTTCAGTTAATTGTTCTTTCTGAAGAGGATAAAAAAAGTCGTATTTGTAAATCGATTGCAGAGACATCGATATGTCGTGGTTCTACACCACATAGTTGTGCTAACTCTTCTGTATGTTTTATAAGTCAGTTCGCTTGTGAAACGGATTTAAAATGTGGATTTTAATGAAGAAAAAAGCGCCAGCGATTGTAGCGGAAATCCTTTCCAAACTAGGATAGATTTTCTATCGGAGTTTGGATGGGAAAGATTGCAGCGAAAAGCGCGGTCGCAAATAAAAATCTGATCCATATCCGCCAAACGATTGCGAGGCGCCAAAATTTTAAAAAATGGAACCAACCAAAAGATTTTAGAACCTAATTAGAAAACAATAAGTAGGTTTTGTATGTTAAAATATTTGGTTTGGTTCACATTCGCATCTCTCTTTTTTTGGAGTTGTGCAAACGGCAAAGAAGAGGGTTTGATCCCCGGCACAAGGCTTACGGGTGATCCCATGGCAGATGCCCTTGTACTTTCCGTTCTTGCCAATCCACCTTGTCAGAATCTGACAAACGAAAATGTTGGAGTATCTTTCGTTTTAGAGGGTTCTCTTTCTATTTGTAGTGTTTTGGCAGTCAGCGGGTCTCTATCAGTAAGGACCAGTGGAACTTATGAAGTGACTGCGACTTCAGGTCGCCAGACTCTCACATCAAACAATTGTAATTCGAGCCGGTTTGATTTTTTGATCGCTTTGAAGGATGGAAATACCGAACTTTTCAGTTCTTCCTTTGTCGGCGCCAAACCGATTCTCTTGGAAGCAGGGAAGTTGTATACATTACAAGGGACTGGGCTTGTGGATCCCTCTGGTTACCAATGCCAAGGAAGGCCCGTCTCCTCGTCGGTTACTCCTTACAGGATCAATCTTCGGAAATTGTGATTTGGAATTTGATCTCAAAAAAAACATGCTTTCGTTTTAGGTAGTATCCGCAATTGCGGATACCTCTCATCGCATTCCTGTTAGTTTTTCAGTAGAATGTTTGTATGAAACTTCTCGTTGGCATTTTGGTTCTCCTCATTCAGTGCACAAGTTTTGACAGAAGGTCTTTTTTGGGGATAGGGAATTCCATAGATAACGATAGGCGGAACTACCAAAATTCTTTGGTTACAGAAACAGGACATTTCTCAGAGTGTTTGCTTCCACCTGATGGGCAGTATCCCTTTCCTCGTTTGAGTTATTGTTATGTGGGAAGTCGACCAATCAGGTCTCAACTAAGTTCTGGCAAAAAACAGAACGGAACAGTTCGCCCTTTCCTCTCGATCATTCCTGGATATGCTTTGGAAGGGCATTCCCATTCAGAGTTATACAAAGATGTGGCCTTGGGGCGAGGGCCTTTTCATAATCGTTCTTTAAAAGAAAATATCTTACGCCAATCCATGCAACAGAACCTTCCGGGAAAAATCCCATCTGTTTCGTATTCGCGGGGAGGTGGGTTATGAAACTCTTTCTCCACAAAATCAATGTATGGCGGGTTTTCTTTTCAGTTCTTATCTGTGCCACTTCATTCGAATGTACAACTTTGGATAAAAAAACGGCGCTTAGGGGAATTTATCGAACTTCTCAATACCGACCACACCAACAATTGGCCTATGCAGAAAGGTATGGATACAACTCGGAATGTTTGGTTCTAATGGAAGGTCCGGTTCCCAGTCGGATGGAACCTTGTGCGATTGGGGATCGAAGGTCTGGTCGAGATATGTATCAGGAAACGGAAGTAGAAGTGGCAGGAGATTTTTTTCCAGTGGAATGGCCGGTCGCTGGATATATTTATGGGTTACATGTGAATGAAGGTTATTATTACGATGTAATTCTTTTTAGCAGTTCCTATCAACGAAGGAACTACCCCTGGTTTTTTGGTATGAATTCTTATCGCAATATCTATGGGAGGGAAGTGGTGCAAAGTAACAATCGGTATTCGAATCCGATGTCACCCTATAGGTTCAACCCGGCAGGACGCTAAGGAGATTTCCGATTGACGAATAGGGAAAATTGGTGAGAATTCAGATACATTCCTTAATTTTGTGGACCCTTTATGAAACTCCAATTCCCCTTCGTTTCTATTTTCCTATTGATAACATTTTTGATTCTGTTTCAATTTCCCATCCAGGGAAAGAGTGTAGAAAGTTTAGAAATCGGTTTTGGGTCCTGTTTGCATCAGGACAAAGAAAGTCCAATTTTAGCACAATGGAAAAAAGAATCTTTCGATCTATTGCTTTTGTTAGGTGATAATATTTATGCAGATAGTTTGGTTGCCACAGAAAAGATTCCGGCTTACAAAAAACAATTAGCTCGGCCGGAATGGAAGAACATTCGCTCTCAGACAAAAATTCTTGCTACTTGGGATGACCATGATTATGGAATCAATGATAGCGGTGGTGAATTTTTAGATAAAGAAAAGAGCCGAGAGGTTTTTATATCCCAATTGGGACCACTCATGCCTAAAGGGCAAAAATTGGGAACAAAGGACGGGAAGGGAATTTTTCATTCTTACTGGATTGAATTCAAAAAGAAAAAAATTCATATTCTGATTCCGGACACTCGGTATTTTCGATCTCCTTTGAAACGGTCTTTTTTTTCTTACTTTACTGGTAAAAGCCAATACCGTGCAAATCATGCAGAGGATGCCAGTCTTTTGGGAGAGGAGCAGTGGACTTGGCTTACTGAGGAATTGGGCAAACCTTCTGATTTACTTGTTTTTGTTTCTAGCATTCAGGTCATTCCCACCGAACAACCGTTTGAAAAATGGGGAAACTTTCCTAAAGATAGAGGGAAGTTATTCCAACTTTTGGAATCAGCCAAAACATCAGACTTAGTCATTCTTTCCGGTGACCGACACATCGCAGAAATATATGAATATCCTTTGTCTGAGACTCGTAAGTTGGTAGAGGTCACTTCGAGTTCTCTCAATGTCCCATTGTCTTTTTTGCAATTGGAATATGATTCTGAATACAAACTAGGCTCTGCCTTCCGAGAGGAAAATTATGGAACTTTGCAGATTCAAATGAAAAATGGAAAATTGGTTTGGCGATCATCCGTCAAAGACAAAATTGGGAATGTAGTCCTCGATTACCCGAAGAATGATTCTAATTAAAAAAGTATCTTAGAAACGAAAGGAGCCGATTCATTTTGAAACCAAAACAAAAAATTTTAGAAAGTTCCTTTGCATTGTTTCGTGAAAAAGGTTTTCAAGCCACTGGAATTGCAGAAATCTTAGAGAAGGCCGGAGCATATAAAAAAACTTTATATGATCATTTTCCTTCCAAGGATGACATTGGGTTTGAGTATTTAAATTACCTATCCGAACAACAACGAGTTGTTATGTTAAAGGTATTGGCAAAAGCAAATGATATGGCGGACTTCATTGAAAAATGGGTGAATTTCATTGTCAGAAACCAAAGGAATACTTCTAGAAAAGATTGTCCCATTGCCCTTTTCTCTGGTGAAATTTCTCATCTCAGTCAATTTGATACCTACAGAAATAAAGCCGTACATCATGTATTGGAAACTGTGGAAACTTGTATTCTAAACTTTGCACCGAATCTCCGATCAGATCTTGTAAAGTCTTTAAGTTATGAGTTGTATATGAGTTATCTTGGTGGGCTTAGGTTGTATGCTTTAACCAAAGATCGTAAGGTCATTGAACGAATGAAATCGCAGATGACGTCTTCTGCAGAACGTATTATCAAAAATTAATTTTTGTGATACGTTCTGTTTGGAACGGAAGGATTTAAAATTGGTTCAATCCGGAATTTCTGTTTTTTCTTTAGGAATTTCTTGGACGAAGAGCCAAACAAGCCCATCTTTTACTTTTCCAATTCCTAAATACAAATAGTAAAAAGGATACCCTAATGGACCTGGTTTGTATTCTTTTTGAACCACAGGTTCCCATTTCTGACGAACTTGCACTTGGACAGAAGACAATTGTATGGCGTTCGTTAGATATTTTAATCTTCCTTCCCATCTTTCGATAGATTCAGAAACTTTATTTAGTTCCGCTTCTACTTTTAAAGTTTCTTCCAAAGTTTTTGCCGTTTTTAGAATTTCTAAAAGTCGGACTCGCATTTTGAGGGAGTTCTCCATTCGAATTTCCGTATCCGTATAATCTTCCGTGACATCTTTTGCAGAAACTTCTTCCGAGTAGTTTTGTGATTGGTTGCGTAAGGTAAACAAAAACTGTTTTAACTTTTCTGCTGGAATCTTTAATTGTACAACTCCATTAGAACTGTATTGGAGTGCATAACCACCATAAGATTCTGCCAGTTTGATGATTTCTGTAACTTTGGATTCAATTTCTTTGGACTGCAAATTGACATTCACAGAATAAATCATCATTCTTTTTTGTGCTTTTGGTTCACTCGGTGTATTTTCTGGTTTGGGCGATGGTGATGCCGCTGATGATACAGATTCCTCCGCTTCATCGTAAGAGTATTTCATGGATCGTTCCCGTTCCATTCCTTTAGAGGAGGAACACTGGACAAAATAAAAACAAAGGCTAAAAAAAAGTAGGAAGGAGAGTTGGTTCTTTGTAATTTTCATGTTGGATACTGAGATTATTTGATTCAGTATCCAACCGCAAATCTTTTTTAAGTACCGATTGTCGACTCGAGGAAACTACCATAACCTTTTTCTTTTCCGAGAGAGATGACAGGTTTTCCCTGATCCACTGCGAGTTTTCCATTGATATAAACTTTTTTGACGGTTTCATCGTTACGACGAACCCAACGTTTAAAGTCCTCCATAAATGGCATCGGCGCTTCTACGTCTTTTGCAAGTGAATCGTCCAGTTTGGTTTGATCAATCAAAACGAGGTCTGCCCTTTTTCCTTCTTGGATATATCCTGCATCAATTCCGAACCAATCACCGATCTCTCCTGTTAGGCGGTGGACAGCTTTTTCCATTGTCATAAATGGTTTTTTTTCCAACTCAGCATCTCTCACTAGTTTTAACATCCGAAGAGGAAAATTATAATGTGCCATTCCCCGTAAGTGAGCCCCAGCATCCGAAAATCCAATAAGGATATCGGGGTAGGAAACTATTTTTTGCAGCGGTTCTTTTCTGTGATTTGCCATCACTGTATACCAACGTACTTTGTTTCCATGTTCTGCTACTAGGTCTAAAAAGGCATTCACCGAATGGACTCCCTTTTCTTTGGCAACTTCATCAATTGATTTCCCTATCAACGATTTGTCAGGAGCATCTACAATTTTAGTTTCTTTGAAGTTTCTGTGAAAAACCCGAGGTAAAAACCAATTGGTCCATTGTCGTTTGAACCAAGACCTGTAAGTTGGATCCTTCATTAGTTGTTTTCTTTCCAATTCATCTTCGATATGATTTGCTTTGGCACCAGCTGCAAATTCTTCAAAGACCACTACATCCATTCCATCGGCATAGAGATCAAATGGTTCTGGGAGTGCTTGGAACTTAAAGTCAGACTTAAAAATAGTATTGGTAATCCTTCCAATGATGTTGAGTAATTTATACAAACCCGGATCAAACTTCACATCCATAAGAGAAATGACTGTCGTTTTCAAAGGTTTACGAAAGAGTCCGAAACCTTCTTTTAAAAACATAAGGACATTGATTTTGGTAGAAACGTTCGGAACACCCTGAAAGATTTTTCCTCTTTTTCTCAATGTTTTGTTTAGGTATTGGTATTCACTCCAATTGGCAAATGTAGAAGGTAGTGGTCGTGATCTAAATCTGGATCCGTCCATTTTATCCCATACAAGAGTATTAATGGAAAGACCCATAAACCCAGCATCCAGTGCTTCTTCTAGATGTTTGTTCATCGTCTCTAACTCTTGTTTTGTGGGAGTTTCTCCTTTTGTGAGGGAACGTTCGAGTCCCATTACATGTGCGCGAATGGCGGAGTGACCTGCAAAAGAGGTAACGTTGGGACCTAAGGGTAAATTGTTTAAATGTTTTTTATATTCGGTTGCAGAGTTCCAATTTTTTTTACTTTCGAGAATGGATAAAACATTCTTTCTAGGGATGGCTTCCACACGACTAAACATATCTGCTAAATCTGTTGGATCACCGAGTGCCAAACTTAATGAACAACTACCAAGAGATATTGTGGTAACACCATGACGAACCGATTCAGAAAGATCGGGTGCCATTTCTATCTCTGCATCATAATGTGTATGAAAATCGATAAAACCTGGTGTGAGCCAAAGTCCTTTGGCATCGACCACTGTTTCTCCAGAGTTGGGTTTTAGTTCTGTTTTGGATACAGATTGGATGATTCCATCTTTGATTCTTACATCGCCTACAAAGGATGGATTTACGCTACCGTCAAAGATTCTCGCCTGTTTGATGAGAGTGTCTGCCATGATACCTCCGGAAAAACCAAACAAAATTATGGCAGATTGACAAAGATTTGTCAATGATTCGATCCGAATCACAGAAAAGATTCTCTGGACGAAAGTCCCCCTTGTTCAGGAGGCAATTACATAACCGTTCACTAAATCCACTAACTCTTCTTCGGTGATTTCTCTGTTGTTTTCATGAGAGGAAATGGTTTTAGCTTTTTCAAACAATCTGTGTATTTCTTCGTTTGGAACCACAATCCCGCGTTTTTCCAATAAAAACTGAATGGCCCTATGTCCTGATTGGTTGGTAAAAGAAATGGTTTCAGAATCATTCCTTCCCACAAATTCAGGAGAAAAAGTTCGGTAGGCACCTTTAGTTTGTTTTATGGTCTTAGCAACACCATCTTGGTGGATTCCTGATCGATGTGAAAAGATATCTTCACCAATGATCGGTGTTTTTTCTCCAATGGGAATACCTGTCATCTCCGCAATTCGTTTGGCCGTCGGATAAATTCTCTGAAAGTTAATTCCTAATGTCTCACCATTTTGGTGTAAGGCGATTGCTGTTTCATACAAATTGGTATTACCTGCTCGTTCTCCCAATCCGTTCAAAGCCACTTCAATTTGTTCGGCACCAACATAAACACATTCCACAGAAGTTGCCGTTGCCATTCCTAAATCATTGTGAGTATGTACAGAAACTTTGGCTTTGTCCCCAATAAAATCTTTCATCTCTTTTACCATATTCACAAATACCATGGGCCGATAACGTTCTACGGTATTTGGTAAGTTGATGATATTGGCACCGGCCTCAATCGCTGCAAGAAAGGCATCCTTTGTGAATGCAAAGTTTTCAATGGCATCTCCAAAATGTTCTCCAGAAAATTGAATTTCAACTTCCGGTCCTACGATGGATCGGGCAAAAGAAACAGACCTCCTTATCTTTTGGATGACTTCCGATTCTGAGATTTTCAAAACATGGCGAATGGAAAAATCACTGACAGGATATACGATATGCATTCGAGGTTTATTTGCATATTGAATGGCTTCCCAAGTTCTAATAATTTCTGTTTCATTCGCGCGGGAAAGTCCTGCGATGGGAATTCCTACCGGAGCTCTTTTGGCTAAGGTTTTACTGGCAACAAACTCTGTATCGTTGGAAGAGGGGAAACCCACTTCAATCCCATCGACATTCAATTCGATAAGCAAATCGAAAACTTCGATTTTCTCTTCTAAGGTCCAGGGTCTACGTAATGCTTGGTTTCCGTCCCGCAAGGTAACGTCTTGGATTTTAATTTGGTTTGGTTTCATAGTTCCTCCGAATCCGCTGCCACTACTGACCGAGAGGAGGACCAAAAATAAAAAAAGCCCACTTCCCGGTTGGGAGTGGGCTTTGTCACACAGCACGTTCTCCCTCGATCTATAAAAGTTCGAGGAGGAGCAGTAACTGAATGTTAGCAGATAATTTCATTGTTAATCTTTAGACGAATCGATAGCGGAGATCCTGTCAATTTTTTTTAAACCTAATACGAGAAATTTGTACAAGAGAGATTTGGATTCCAAATCCGATCGGGATGAGAAGGGTAAACGAAATCTTGAAACCAAGTCCAATGGCCACAGTGAGAAGGATACTGGTTAGGAAGAAAATGGAAAATAAAAGGCCCGATACAGGTAAATCAGCCTTTCCTCTTGCTAAAAAGAAAACGGCAATCGATGGCCCAAGCGTATAAGAAAATATGGTGAGACCCATTTCCAAAAGGCCTTTTTCCCAGGTTTGGATGAGGAAATAAGGAATGAGGCTCGAGACAAAGAGAGTGACTCCAAAAAAAAGAGAGAGTGTGCGGGGACTAAACCATTTGTCCATACCCCAATCCCGGGCCCAGGTGAGAGAGAGGGAATTGATGGTGGAGCTAAGTGTGGACATGGCACTGGCAAGAATCGCAGCGACAAGGATTCCAAGGAGCGGGGAAGGGACTTCATTGACAATGAATTGGCTAAATACTTTGTCAGGCGCCATGGTTTGGCCTGCATAAAAAAGATAAAGAAGGGATCCAATCAAAAGAAAAAGAAGGAATTGAAAGAAAACTAAGACCCCACTTCCAATGAGTATCTTCTGGCCCGAAATTAAATTCTTGGTTGCGATCACTCGTTGTACAAGCATTAGGTCTGTGCCATGTGATCCAATGGAGATAAAAGCTCCACCAATCAAAGCAAATACGATAAAGTAACTATTGTCACCTGATGGAAGATAATCGAAGATAAATAAATTCCATTTGCCTAAAGTTTGGAGATTCGAAATTCCTTCTAGGATAGGAATATTTAATTTATATAGAAGAAGCCCTAATGCAAAAAATCCACCAAAGATATATATGAACCATTGGAGGACATCAGTAAATACAATCGCTCGGAATCCTCCCACAACAGAATAGATTATGGTTACGATACTTAATGTTGTCAGAGCAATCATTCCCAGCAGTTCTTGCGAAAATGGAAGTCCCATCCTTTCCAAAAGAAAAGCTATAGGAAGTGAACTCACATACAACCGAATTCCATCTCCTAAAAGTCGTGATATGGTAAACACTAAAGAGATCGTTTTTTGGGGAGATTTTCCGAAACGATTTCCCACATACTCATAAACAGAAATTGTATTTCCTGAAAAATAGGATGGCAAAAGATACAAAGCCACAATGGTTCTTCCGATCAAATACCCAAAGGCAATTTCTAAAAACCGGTAGTCACCTTTGAAAGACAAGGAGGGAATACTTAAAAAAGTTAAACTAGAAGTTTCTGTTGCCACAAGGGACAATAAAAGAAAGATCCAATGGATTTCTTTTTTTGCGAGATAGAAGTCTTCTTCTTTTTCATTGTTCTTTGCGAAATGAAATCCAAAATAAAAAACGAGGATAAAATAAAAAATAAGTACAAAGACATCCCAGATCATAAAATTCCTTATGCGATAATATTTAAGTTTGGATATTTTAATAACAAACGGAGTAAATCCGATCTTGTGATTATACCAATAGGATGATTATCGTCATCTACTACGGGAATACATCCAATTCTTTCTTCCAAAAGCACTTGAGTGACCCTTCTAATTTCGGCCCCCGGCGATCCAACTAATACACGTTTGGTCATAATATCCGAAACCATCCAATCCCTTTCATAGGATTTACTTTTTTCAAGAATGTCCCGGTCAGAGACAAAACCGACAAGAATCCCTGATGTATCGGTGAGGGGGAGGTGTCGGATTCTTTTTTCCACCATAAAGTCCAGACAGTGGGAGATGGTTTCGGTAGAGGGAAGGAAAAGGGCAGGGGTCGACATGATTTCGTGGAGGAAATAGACTGTTTTTTCCGTTTGCCCTGCCGTTTCTCTGTAAACATCCCCCGGAGATCGGTGCAAAAAAGAAGCGCCGGATGAACTGGAAGACCCTTCCCCCTCGCTAGAAACTGGGGTGCTCCCACCTCCTGGGTGGATTTTCTGCACCCGATCTGTCTGGGTGGTGGGTGGATTGGGGGAAATACGCCCCTCATGGATCCAAAAGAACATAGTTATGCCCTACCTTTCTGAAAAGTTTGTCAAAAAAAAGAAAAAACTTGCAAAAAACGAACAGTGGTTTTTTATCCATCCTACATTTCCGAATTCCCAATCCATACGAAAAGGCAAGACCCATGATCCAAAACTACGAAAACCTCTACCAAGCATTGGCCCAACTGGCAGAAACCCTTCCTAATAAAATTTCCTTTCGGAAACGAAAGTCAAACACCGAATTCCCTGGGATCAGTTTTGGAGATTTGAAACAGTTTGTCGACCAATTGACTTTGGGTTGGATCGATCTCGGGGTCGAGGTGGGGGATCGGATTGGGTTTTTCTGTGATGCCACTGTCAATTGGCTTCGGACAGACATCGCCATTCTAACTTCAGGGGCAGTTGTGGTTCCCCGTGGAACAGACATTGTCCGAGAGGAAATTCTTTATATTCTAAACCATTCGGAAGCCAAATATTTGGTGGTCCAAAAACCAAAGGATAAAAAACGCATTGAAGATTTGTTAGGTGATCTTCCTCATTTAAAACAAATTTTTATTTTGGAAACGGACCAAGGGGATTTATATGATGGTGAAAATTCAATTCTATCGATTGCCAAAAAAGGAAAGGAAAGATGGAGTCGTGACGGCAAACAGGAGTTAGATAAAAGAATCAAACAAACAGATGCTGATGCTCTTGCTACTTTGATTTATACCTCAGGAACTACTGGAAATCCCAAAGGTGTAATGTTGTCTCAAAAAGGTTGGATCACAGCCATTGGAAATACTATTTCCAGGTTGGATATGAACTCTAACGACAATGCAGTAAGTTTGTTACCACCTTGGCATGCATTTGAAAGAGCAATCGAATATGCTACTATCTTTCTTGGGATTGATTTTTTGGTATCCAATATGTCATCCTTAAAAGATGACCTAAGGGACTTTCGCCCTACCATTTTTCCATCCGTCCCTCGGATTTGGGAATCGGTGTACAATGGAATCATTGCTAAGGTTGCGAAAGAAGGTGGGTTTAAAGAAAAATTATTTCATTTCTTTTTGAAAGTAGGTGCTACTTGGGCTCATTATTATGCTATGTGTTTTGGGTTTGAATTTGAAATCAAAAAACCCAACTTCCTTTTATCTTTCATTAAAAGAACCTATGCATTCTTGATTCTGATTTTGCTTTCTCCTTTAAAACTTCTAAGTATCAAAATCTTTTCGGCAATTCATAAAGCCTTGGGTGGTCGGATACGAATTTGTATTTCTGCTGGTTCTGCTCTGCCGAGTGTCGTGGATGGATTTTTATCAGCGATTGGACTTAAAGTACTCGAAGGGTATGGAATGACAGAAACATCTGCTGTTGTTTCCATTCGTTCCAATACCAAACCTACCAAAGGCACTGTTGGAATTCCTATCGATGGATATCAAATTCGTTTGAAGGATGAAACAGGAAAAGTTGTGACGGCCATCGGTGCGAAAGGCACCCTATGGATCAAATCCAAACAAATTTTAAAGGGTTATTACAAACGTCCAGAACTCAACCAAGTAGTTTTCGATGCAGAAGGTTTTTTTGATACGGGGGATCTAATGATGATCTCTCATAGAAACGAATTGGTTTTTGCAGGCCGTTCGAAAGATACCATTGCTCTCATCGGTGGTGAAAACGTAGAACCAATCCCGATAGAAGACAAACTTCTTACCTCTCCCTTTATTGACCAAGTGATGGTAGTGGGTCACGATAAAAAAACTTTGGGTGCTCTGATTGTTCCTAACTTCGAAGCAGTAGAAGCTAAAATTGAAGGTATTTCCAAGGAAAAAGCTGGGGAATGGAACCTAAACCCGAAGGTTCGGGAATTATACCGAGCAGAGATTTCACGTATTATTTCTCGCGAAAACGGATTCAAAGGTTTTGAGACAGTGCCAGCTAACAACTTTTATGTGGTATCTCGTCCCTTTGATCCCGATGTCGAAATGACACGAACTTTGAAAATGAAGAGAAATGTTATTTCGGAAGTATTTTTAAAACAAATTGAAGGAATTTACGAATGATACACCCGAAACTGAATCCCTATTTAAATGAGGAGGAGAGAAGTTTTTACAATACAGTATTTCAGTTTTCTGAAGATAAAGTGTTCCCATCGGCAGAAGAAAGAGACGAAAAAGAAATTTGGTCCGATGAATTGTGGAAAGAATTTAGCAAAGCAGGCCTTACAGGTCTTACCATACCTTCAGAATACGGCGGCGAAGGAGCCAGTTGTTTACAATGTTCGATTGCAACGGATGCTTTTGCATCCGGATCTTTGGATGGGGGAATGGGACTTTCCTGGGTCGCCCATTTGGTGATTGGGACTATGCCAATTATATTCCAAGGAACCAAAGAACAAAAATCCAAATACCTTCCGAAACTTTCTACAGGAGAATGGATGGCAGGATTTGCATTAACGGAACCAGCTTCCGGGTCAGACGCTGCCTCCCTTTTAACCAAAGCTGAAGAAGTAGATGATGGTTGGAAACTCAACGGAACTAAAATGTATATTACTAACGGCCCCGTTGGACAGGTGTTTGTTGTGATGGCACGAACTTCCGAAAAAGGAAGAGGACCTATGGGAATATCAGCCTTCATCGTCGAAAGTAATACACCTGGTTTTAAGGTAAGTAAGGTTTTGAAAAAACTAGGCCATCATACTTCTATGACCGCCGAACTTGTATTTGAAGATATGGTCATTCCGAAAGAAAACTTACTCGGACCCATGAATACAGGGTTTATGAGGATTGGTAAAGAAACTTTAGAATGGGAAAGAACTGTATTTGTAGCCGGACTTGCAGGAGCTATGGAATTTTGTTTTCGTAAAGGTCTTCGGTATGCGAATGAAAGAACTCAATTCGGAAAACCTATCTCTAGTTTTTATGGAATGCGTGATATTTTGGTTCGTAACTGGGTTTATATCCAAGCCGCACGAAGACTGATTTATTGGGTTGCCGAACGAAAAGATAAGGGAATTGCATCTCCACTAGAAAGTAGTTTGGGAAAACTCATTTCTTCTGAAATTGCAGAAGATGTGGCAAAGGATTCCGTACAACTATTTGGTGGATACGGATATATGAAAGAATACGCAGTGGAGCGATTTTATAGAGATGTAAAGTTGGGAACGATTGGCGGCGGGACAAGCGAAATCCAACGTTCCATCATTTCTTCTTTATACCCAGGACAAGATAAGTTTCAAAAAGAATTTTCTAAACTTGAAGAAGAATCTGATATCGCAGATAAAATTCAAAATGTACTCTTTGCTATTATCTTATCGATGGATGCGGAGCCGAATCGGAAAAAACAACAATCGGTTGAATTTGCCTTTGCAGACATTTTGTCCATTTTTGTAATCCTTTCTTTATCCAAAATTGATACACATAAATCTTCGGATTACTATTCTTTGGATGAAAAATTGATGGATCGAAAGTTACTTTCGTATTATCTTGTGGGGAAGTATCTTATGTCCTTCAGTAGACTTACAAGTTATGTTCCTTCAGAACTCACTCAGTTGTGGAATCATTATTCCCAATTGGGGAAATCTATCGAAGATTCTGTACACAATCGTTTCCAATCCCTTCAGGAACTTCTGTAACGAATGAAAGCCGCTAGCCGAATTGCATTTTTTTATTTGTTATTCGGCTATATCTGGATTTATTTTTCAGATTATGCGATTTCCCTTATATTTCAATCGGCAGAAGACATTCGAGAGGTTCAAAGTTTTAAAGGTTGGGGTTTTGTTACTCTCTCGGCTGCTATCATTTTTGTATTACTTGTTCGGGAATTGCGAAGGCAGAAGAAAGTTCTATTTGAAAAAATAGAATCAGATCAACTTTTCCAAGTCATTTTGGAACGTATCGAAGATGCTGTAATTGTTTTCAATTTAGATACTTGGAAAATCGATTTTTTAAGCGAACAGGTTTCTCGCCTTTTTGACATTCCAACAAAAGAAATCCTCATTCATCCTGAACTTCTTATTGAACGTGTTCACGAATCTGATAGAGAACGTATGACAAATATTTGGATGAACCAACTAAGAGAAAATCATACAGGCCTATTGTATCGAATTCGTATGTTAGATGGTCAAATTAAATGGGCTTTGGAACATAGGCTATTTATTCCGTCCAAAGAAGTCAGTGCTAACAAGGCAGTTGCCGTTATAACAGACATGACAAGTTACATGGAGAACCAGTCTAAACTGGAACGTTCCTTACGAGAGAACGAAACCTTACTCACAGAAGTCCACCATAGAGTAAAAAATAATCTAGCCGTTATTATTTCTTTTTTGCAACTCCAAGTATACTCTTCTCCACCGGAAACGGCGGATATTCTAGAACAAAGTATTGTTCGAATCAAAGCCATTGCCCTGGTTCATGAAAAATTATACAGTAGTAAAAACTTGTCAGGGCTTAGTTCCATTGATTATATTACAAGTCTTGTTGAAAATATTAAACTTATGTATATGAGAACTGATATTCAAATTGAATTGGATATTCAACATTTGGAGTTTAATATTGTAGATGCGATCCCAATGGGACTTATGATCACAGAGATGTTGACCAATAGTTTTCGCCATGCTTTCACTGGAGGACAATCGGATGCTTTGATAAAAATTGATTTTATTGTTACCGATAAATTCAATTACGAATTAAAGTACAAAGACAATGGAGTTGGTTTCCCTCCGGAACTTAATTATAAAAAGGTAGAATCCATTGGTTTGTCTGTTATTTTTTCTTTATGCAGTCAAATGAATGGGCGTGAAGTAGAGTGTTCTTCTAAACCAAATGAAGGTGTATTCTATCACTTTGCCTTTTCACCAAAAAAATTCATACCTAAAGGTAGTTCGAATGTATCAAAAGGGTAAAAGTTTTTTAGAAATTCAAGTTGGTGATTCTGCATCCTTTACTAAAACCATAACAGAAACGGATGTATATCTATATGCTGGGATCAGTGGTGATTTTAATCCTTTACACGTAGATGAAGAATATGCAAAAACCACAAGTTTCGGAACAAGAATTGCGCATGGGGGCCTTGCTGCTTCTTTACTCGCTCCAGTTCTCGGAATGAAGTTACCTGGGCTTGGGACTGTAGCTTTAGAAACCACAACTAAGTTTCGAAAACCAGTTTATTTTGGAGATACAATCACTTGTTTGGTGGAGGTTGTTGAAAAAGTCGAACGACTGAAAGCAGTGAAAATGAAAATTGTTTGGACCAATCAAAAATCAGAAGTCGTGAGTAAAGGGGAAACTCTTGTCATTCCTCCCGGTTGAGAAATTGGCCTACAAGTCCGATTTCATCTTCCACAAATTCGCGAATTTCTTCTAATTCGTCTTCATCTAATATCTCTTCTAAAATTTCTTCCCCAGACTCGTCCTGTCCAATTCGCATCACGATGTATCCTGGTACATCGGAATCAGGATCGTCCATTTCTACATTGACAAATTGAAATTCCTGTTCTGTTGCGGGAAGAAAAACTAGATAATCATTTCCCATTTGGGAAAAGGAGTAAAACACTTCCCATTGGTAACTGTTTCCTTTTTCGTCTACGAGATCAATTTCTTCCGTGGCACGACTTGGAAGAAAGTCATCTCCTTGGAATCCCAAATCTTTCATATCCATTAGGTAAAGAACTCCTTCTCAAAAGGGAGACTATGTTTCTTTTTGAAATTACATTCTTTGCAAGCAGGAACCAAATTGGCTTTGACCGATTTTCCTCCTCGAATAAGAGGGATTAGGTGGTCCATTGTGATTTCTTCTACTTTGAATTTTTTCCCACAGTAATGACAGATTCCAGAGGATCGTTTGTTTTTCCACCAGGCACTGTTTTTTAGTTCTTTGGCTTTCCTTCTTTCCCGAGCTATCTCTTCATCGCTTACATCGGAAAAAAATGAATCGGAGGGAGTTTCCGTCATAATTTAAAAAAACCTGTTTTTTTCTCTTCGTCAAGAAAAAGATGGAGGAATGGGAAGATTGGTCTACCTCGATAATTTGCGATCCTTTGCGCTTCTACTTGGAATTGTCTTCCATGCTGCGATTGTTTATGCTTCGGATATCAAATATGCCATCCAAGACCAAAATCGGAGTGAGATTCTTTCTTATTTTTGTTATTGGATTCATAGTTATCGGATGCCTATGTTTTATATGATTTCTGGTTTTTTTTCTGCAATGGTTTGGGAGAAAAAAGGTCGGAACTTTTATCTAGAAGCAAGGTTCAAAAGGGTTCTCGTTCCTACAATCTTGGGACTTCTTTTTTTGGCCCCCATTCAATATTACCTCACTGAAAAAATGCGGACTCCAGAGATCCAGATCCTTCCATTTTTAAAATATTTTTTCACAAAGGAAAATTTCCAACACTCTCATATTTGGTTCCTAGTTGATTTGTTTTGTTTTAGTATTTTGTATAGTTTAGTTCCCAAATCTTTTTTTTCTTCCAAGTTCTGGGATAAAATCCCTAAAGGGATTTATCGAAATTTAATTCTTGTTAGTTTTTGTTTTTTGGTTGTATTATTTTCCCATACTCAAATTTCAAAAGGGGAGTCTTACTACGGAATTTTCAAACTCACCTTTGTATTTCAGTTTTCCTATTTTCTTTCAGGCGTGTTTTGTTATCATTGGAAAAACATTCTTATACCGAATGATCCCTCGCAAATCAAAACATTGGCTGTTTTTATTTGGGCTCTCTTTATCTATTTAGTTTTTAAAGATATGGAAATTGAAGATCCACTTTGGATTTATTTTCAGTATGTGAATGTATGGGTGCGAGCTTTTCATATTTTTTTATGGGTGTTATCTCCCTTTTTATGGACTCATTTCCTCATATCAGTTTTTCAATATTTGGGAAACAAAGAAGGAAAATTAGGATCTTATTTGATTGAAGCAAGTCTACCTATCTATTTAGTCCATCATCCCATATCTTTGATTTATGCATATTGGGTGCGGGATATGGAATGGGGAGTATGGGTAAAATTCATTTCCCATACTCTAGTTGTCCTGGGGCTTAGTTTTTTCTTATATGAATTTTTAATCCGGAAGATCAAACCATTAAGGTTTCTCTTCGGATTAAAAAATACATAGATTTATGTTCTGCTGACGGCTTGGATCGCAGAAGCTACTGCTGAGTCCATACTTCCCGTATGAAATGCTAAATGTTCGCCGGCAAAGAAAACTCTTTCGAATGGCTCCGCCCAAACATCTTTGATTCCAAAACTTCCCGGAGGGAATAAGGAAACAAATCCGGCTCGGCCGGTTGTTTTTTGAAAACTATGGAAAACAAAAGGGGATTCCAGGATCAATTCCAAATCTCCCACTTCTTCCAGAGAGGATGTCATTAGATTTTTTCTTTGACGATCACTTCCTTTTTCAAACAAAGAGGCTCTATCACCAGTAGATATAGAGGTAACGGCTGTTACGTTTGATCCAATGGCAGATTCTGAAACATATAAAGTTTCAGCTGCAGTACTTGTAGATAAAAAGAATTTGGTTAAAGAGTCTTTGGATTTCACGAGACTCAAGTTTTTAGAAATTTTACCCGTTTGCATCCGTAAGGCTGAGTAAATCAAGTCTTTCGGTAGGCCGGGTGTCCATTTAATATCGAGAACTGCTGCTGCCGGTAGTGAACAAACTACCAAACTTCCTTTTACCGATCGCCCAGAAGCCAACTCTACTGTGACTTGGTTTTTTTGTTGGGAGACTTTGGTGACTGTATCACCTAAAATCACTTCCTGGTTTCGAAGAGAGTTTGCGAGTTCTCTGATGATTCGTTCAGCTCCTCCTCTTACTTGAAACTTGGGTTTGAGAGCTGATTGTAATGCAGAGAGATCATCTAATACTGATTCGCTGGAGATTTGATTGAGGTCGGCTCCAAGAATGACTCTGTATAAATCGTTCATCGAGCGAATTTCATCTTCTGTCAAACCTTGGTACCGTGCATACGAAGAAAAATTGATTTTGTCTAAACCTTGTTTTTGTGTCGTACCTAGAGATTTATGTAATTCAATGACTTTGTCTAGGGTCTCAATAGAGGTTGAGGAAATTTTTAGAAGATCGGCATTTGATTTTTGAAGGGAAAAACGATCCGTTACATTTGAAGTTGTTAGGTCCAGGTTCAGTTGTTTTACCAAACTTTTGATATCTGATTGGCCTTCTCCGATCCACTCACCACCTAAATCTTGTAAGATTCCTAGCTCCGAGTTTTCGTAAGTGGCAATCCGTCCACCCAACTTTTCCCCTCGTTCAATGACAGTTACATCGTACCCTGTTTGTTTCAAAAGATAAGCAGAGTAGAGTCCTGAGAGCCCACCGCCAAGGACGATGGCTTTTTTGCCACCGCTAGACTTTGGTTTGGTTTCTGCAGTTGTCGTTGTTGTGGTTTGTCCGAATGATTTTTTAGGAAGTAATAACCCTGCCCCGAAGGTGACAGCGCTGAGTTTTTGTAGGAAACGTTTTCGATTCATAGAACTTTCCCCTATTTTAACAATGGAAACAAAAAAGGCTAGAAAAATTAGAAAAATACAATCTAGTAGCTTTGTCTTTTTAAGCGAATTGGGAGATTTCAAACTTTGTCTTTCCACCAAGTAAAATATTTATTCGTAAGCCTCTTAGTGTTTTTGCCAGGAATTTTGTTCTCAGAATCCGTCATTCCACTGCAGTCCCAAATTTCGGGAAAAACCATCTGGCAGGATGTATTGGTTCTAGAGGACAAGGATCAATCCTTACCCGTCGCAAGTATCACTAGTGGATCCAATGATTCCAGGTTCCAGAAAATATCTACGCCCAACCTGGGTTTTTCCAAATCCACTTTTTGGGTAAGGCTCCAAGTCAAAAATCCCACTGAAGATTTGATTCGATGGAATTTGGTTTTTGATTTCCCTCTTTTGGACGAAATCCAAATATACGGAGATCAACTTCCTAAAACGATCATTCCCATTTTAGGGGACAACCATCCTTTTTCAGAAAGAAATTTAGATTACAGAAACCCTGTTTTCCCATTGGAAACAAATCCAGGTTCTACCTCTATTTATTATTTACGAATCCAATCGGAGTCAACCATTCCTCTAACTCTTGCTATATGGACAAGCAGGGAGTTTTATGATCACTTGAACAGAGAACAAATGATATTTGGTTTGTTTTATGGAATTTTATTTGTAATGGTTGCTTATAACTTTTTTATCTATATTTTTACTTACGAAAAAAGTTATCTTTTGTATTTGTTTTTTATAAGTTCTATTTTCTTTTTTCATTTGGTCAATAACGGTTTTGCCTTCCAATACCTTTGGTCGAATTGGGTTTTTTGGGGAAACTATTCTTTGCCTTTTTTTATCTGTCTTTCTTGTATCACAGGAATCTTTTTTACAGATAATTATCTAAATTTGAAAAAACATCTCCCTCGCATTTCTAAACTAATGTGGTTTTGGGTTGGTGTCCTTGTTATTTTTTCAATTGTCACATTCTTTTTGAATTACCGAATCGCAATGGTTACTTCCATTTTGTTAACAGTACCTACTGCACTTATTTTGGTTTATAGTGGAACCTATACTTATTTGTTAGGAGTTCGAACGGCTCGGTATTTTTTGATCTCCTGGGCATTTTTCCTTTTAGGAGTATTACTTTATTCCTTAAAAAGTTTAGGAGTTCTTTCGGATAATCATATCACAAGATGGACCATTCAAATAGGGACTGCCTTACAAACCATTTTGTTATCACTCGGTCTTGCCGACAGAATCAATTTTCTCACAAGAAGTTTAAGAGAACATATCCGAGAACTCTCTCAGGCCAAATTAAAAATTGAAGAGTCTGAAAAACGGTTTCGAGAAATTTTCCAAGGTTCTGATGAAGTGATTCTAATGATGAATGAAAATTTTGAAATCATCAATGCAAACCGAGCTCTTTCTAAACATATGGGCTTTCGGTTGGATGATTTAAAAGGCAAAAAAATCACCGAGTTTTTATACACCGGTCGTGACCAAAGTTCTGATTACAATGTTATGTATGTAAATGATAAACTCACAGATCTGAAAATGACAGGATCCATTATTAATTTTAAAACAGAGTTTGGACAAAAGTATGTGAAGGAACCCAAAGAGATGTATTGTCGATTGCAATACATCGACTTTGATGAAACAAGGGAAGTCCTTGCAACCATGTCTTCTCAATTTGAAGACACTATCATTCAACTTATAGAATCAGAAAAAATTGAACTTTCTATGAATAACTATTTGAGAAATGCCGAATTAGTTTCTCAAAAAATAACCTCCCAACTTGCAAAGTATCTTTCGACTGTAGAACAAACGGAGGTTAGGTCATCTGTGCGTGAAATCATCATCAACGCGGTGGAACATGGAAATCTAAACATTAGTTTTGATGAAAAATCCAAAGCACTAACAGAAGGAAATTATTTAGAGTTTTTACAGAAACGACAAGAAGACCCTCGTTATAACCAAAAACGTGTTAAAATTGAATATTCTTTTACCAGAGAATATGTTGCTTATCGAATTTCTGATGAAGGTCGAGGGTTTGATCATAAAAAACATATGGAAAAATCGATCGAAGAAATGAACGAAGCTCATATCCAACATGGGCGTGGGATTCTTATGACAAAGTCAGTTTTTGATCGGATTGAATACAACGATCGTGGCAATCAGGTGAGTTTAATAAAGTTTCTTAATAAGAATTAATTGCGAAGCCAGTCAAGAACCCACCACTCATTCCATTCTTTGGAATAAAGGAGTTTTCCTGGAAGATGACTTTGTAATAAACCGAGGAATTGGTCTTTTTTGTCTGTTATGATTCCTGAAAAAATAATTCGTGGCGCTTCGATTTTTGCCAGATGACGGATATTCTGCGAAAGAACTGCGTAAGTAATATTGGCAATGGCTAAATCGTATTTTCTATTGGATAACTTTGGGTTGTCAATTCCTGATTCTTCCACACTGAATTGAAAACCTTTTGGGTATTCATTTTCCGTCCAGTTTGACCAAGCTGCTTTCACTGCGTTGGGATCAATGTCCAAGGCAAAAATTTGGGAAACACCAAACTTAGCAAGACCGATGGATAGAATTCCTGATCCCGTTCCCACATCACAGGCAGAAGTAAACCGGAACTCACCTTTTCCATACAACTCATCCAAATACTCTAAGATAAGTTTTGTGGTCTCGTGATGGCCCGTTCCAAATGCTACACCAGGATTGATGAATAGAGGAATACCGGCATTAGGTTTCCAAAGTTTTATGGTATCTGGTTCATTTTTTTCCCAAGTAGGGATCACCCAAAGTTTTTTTCCAATGGGAAATGGTTTGTAATATTCTTTGTAGGCTTCTTCATAATCACGAGTTTCAATATTTCGTGATTCTGTATTCGAATTATCAGGTGCGTGTATTTTTAGAAAGATAAGAACCTTTAGTTCTTTATCAATCTCATCTGTTTGTAAATAAATGCGAATGTTTGTATTGTCTCTGATGAGGCCTTGGTCTTTTTCTTTAGGCGCTTCACCATCAAAAAGAATCTCGTAGTAACCAGCACATTGAAGTGTATCTAACAGTTCGTAAAAACTGTCAGATAAATCTTTCGGTAGATTGACTTTGAGTTCTCTGTATTCCAATCTTAACCTATTTCGTCCGTATAATCCATAACAAGATACATTAATGTTTCTTGGTCAGTAGGATTAGAATACTCATGCGAAACATCGGCTTTAAAAAATACGGAATCTTTTGGTTCTAGTTCTACAACCTTTTCACCAACACGTAACCGTAGTTTGCCGGAAACAACAACCAAGTTCTCTGTTGTTCCCGTTTTGTGTGGTTCCGCAACTTCGTGTCCGCCAGGTTTTAACATCAGTTCATAGAATTCTGTTTTACGGTTTCCGAGAAAAGGAAAGAGGGCTCGGCTTGCAAAGACTTTGGAATTGGAATACAAAACTTTGGAGTTTTCCACTTTGAGGATATGGATTCCGTCTTGGTTTTTTTCTTTGAGGAGTTCGGAAAACGGAACATTGAGTCCGTTTGCAATCTTCCACAAAACGGAAATCGTAGGAACCGATTTCCCTTGTTCGATTTGCGATAACATCGCTCGGCTCACGCCACATCGGTTTGCGAGTTTGTCCAAAGAAAAACCTTTTGTATGACGGATGAGTTTCAGATTCTCTTTGACGACATCTGTTATATAATCGCCAGATTCTGAAATCAATTGTTCAATTCCGTCAGTCGGTTGCTCTACTTTACTTACCATTGTCCAACCGTCCAATATAACAGAGGTACTGTCAACAAACTAACGTTTCAGCTTTTCTTTTTTCTCTTCAATCACAAAGACGGGAGGGAGTTTTAGGCCCGGGGGAAACTTTTTTTGGATCTCCTTAGCCGATCCGCGGTAACTGGTTTCGTTTGCCATGGAGATCCCGAGGGCTAGGAAAATCTGACGGTCTCCAGGCAGGATTTTGGCCAAGGTCTCGAGGCAGTGTTTGGCCCGGTAAGCCGTCTCATAAAAGGCGATGGTCACACCGAGGCCAATGTATTGTTTGAGTGTTCGTTCCCTTTCTTTTTCCTCTCTAGGCAAAAAACCCAAAAAAAGAAAGGGTGAGGTAGCAAATCCAGAACTAGTGAGAGCGGCGATAAGGGCTGTGGGACCTGGGGCGGAGCGGACTTCTACACCCATTTCCCAAGCGAGTGGGACAAGCCATTTCCCTGGATCTTCGAGGCCTGGACTTCCGGAATCAGAGATCAGACAGGTTCTTTTCGTTGTCGCCAGTTTCATCCCAATTTCATCCATTTCCTTACGCGAGGTGTGTTCATTCAAAAGGTCAAAGGGTTTTGAAATCCCCAACCTTTTCAGTAAGGTGGAAGTGGTTCTTTGTTCTTCTCCGATGATCCAGTCAGCTTCCTCTAACAAGATTTTGGTGCGAGGGGGAATGTCCGCATCGTTTCCAATCGAATTGGATACTAAATAAAGTCGGTTCATCTGGTTACTGCAGGAAAGGTAAAGTAGGGTTGGACATAAATTCCCTTGGCAACACAAGCAGAGGCAAATTCTGGATTGTCACGGTCAATTGCCACGGCCATTTGTTTGGCCCGACAAAGCATCGGATAATCATTAAAAGAATCTCCGAAAGCAAGATCAGGATATACACCGATTCTTTCTTCGATGGCTTTTACTTTTCCTTCGCCATAAGTATAAGGTTCAATCAATTTATGACTGAATTTGCCATCTCCACCTAACTCTTGTCTCATTCCAATCACTTTGGATTCTTCTACTGGGAAATGGTGAGCTATGGCCGCAATCCCTGGTTCTGGAGAGGCGGTCACAATGTATACAGTCCAATCATAATGATTTAAATAAGCAATGAGGTCTTTCATTTCCACTTGCGGAAGGACTGCAGAATCTTTACCTAAAGTACTCACCCTCTCCCAAGCACGTCTCGACACTTCATAGTATTCTTTTTTGTCCATACCTTGGAAGATAAAACTCGTCCAACGATATCCTCTTTCGATTCCATATTCTTTGAGTTGGTATGTGTATTCTTCCCAAACCAATCTTTCTTTTTCAGCAGGATCTAATTGGGAATGATCCTTCCAAGTTTCTTTATCACGAAAAAAATCAGATAAGTTTTTTTGGACGTAAACAAGTCCACCATGGAGAAGTTCATCCATGATCTTTTCACCAAAATCGTTGCGAATGAGGGTATTATCAAAATCAAAACAGGCAATGCCTGGTTTTTTCGGTATGATGGTAGTCAGACGGTCGTAGATTTCGTCCGTCCAACTGTTCTTTGTCAGGTTAGTCACTAATACTTAGTCTGCAAATCCGACGATGCTTGTGGCAACTCCTTCTTCGTAGGGAGTGAGAAAGTTTTCAGGATTTAAATACACATTATGAAATCGGACTTCGAAATGGACATGGGGACCAGTCGACTTTCCTGTATTTCCAGAGAGAGCAATGATTTGTCCCTTACGAACCACATCCCCTGGTTTTACGAGTAACTCTTGGTTGTGTCCGTAAACCGTATGAAAGTGGTTCATGTCGTGGTGATAAATTTTGACCGCGAGGCCATAATCTCCACCGCGACCCGCTTCTTCGACCACTCCATCTGCAGCGGCAAGAACGATTGAATTTTTCGGAATGGCGATGTCGAGACCTGTGTGCCAGGTATTCCAACGTCTTCCAATCCGTGAAGAAATGCGAGATTTGTGATTGGGAAGTACAGGCCAGATGAATTGGTCGATAGGTGATTCTACCGTTTCGCGAAAGAGTTCCTTTTCTTGGAGTCCCCGCATGTATTCGGCAGAATAAGGAAAGAAAATGGAACGCTTCAGATGTTTGAGATCGGTTTCTTTCAGTTGGTTGATCTCCATTACCTCTTGGGCAAGGATTCCAAACTCTGATGCCTTCTCAAGGAGGCTCTTTTTTTCGGCATTTAGATCCACCCAGAGACCCCATTGTTCATTGTAACGCTGGAAGACATGGTTGTCCAAAAAAACAGGACCATTTTTTTGTTTCTGGTAGGCCGCATAAGCGGAGTAGGTCACTACGAATAGGATTAAGACCAGAATGATATAGTAACTGCGGTTTCGCTTCATCTCATTTCGCCTCATAAACTATGGTGCAATGCCAAATTCTCACGACGACCCATCCGGTCAAGGCGAACGGTCTGGGAATTCGCCCCAAACATGGCATTTATGTGACATAACACTGCGACTCGTTTTCAGGTCATCTGTTTTTCTTTTGGCAAAATGATTAGGGAACGGTGTTTAGAGAAGGTGGGATGAGCTTTTATCGAACAGGTGTGGAGAGAGAAAGGAAAAAACCCTCCTGTCAGAAGAGATCCAGACAGGAGAGGGAAAGGATTTGTTTTCTTAGCGAAAGAACTTTGGTTCAGGCAGCTTGGGCTTTCTGGCTGTTTGTCCGGTAGAGGTAGATACCAGCGACAAGAAGGCAAACAATGCCGATCACATAATAGGCCCAACTCAGGTCGAAGTAGGCAATCACCAGAAATCCAAAAAGAAGGCGCCCGATTTCCATCGCTCCCGCCCAAGATTTCCCTTCGATCAGGGCATTGATGGAAAGTAAGGAAAGGGTTACCCAAACAGTCACAAGGATTTGAGAGATAAGGGAGAATTTTGCCACAAAAAGAAGGAAGGCAAAAGACAAAAGGAGAACAAGCACAAACCAAGTGGTTGTATAGGTTCTGACTTCTGGCTGCGGTTTGGGATCATACTTATAGAAAGTTGCGGGACTGACTTCTGGAATCGGTAAAAATCCGGACGGTTTAGATCCTTCTCTTGGGTACCAACCTGGTGGTTTGAAAAACACCTTAATTTTATCCAAGAAATAAGGAGCACTTACCGCTTGTTTGATCAGTTCCCAATAATAATGAACATTCGCATACACAGGATTGAAACTACGAAGGGGTTTTACCGTTCCATAAACACAAGGTTCTGTTTCTTCTCGGAAAGTTCCAAACATCCGGTCAAAGATGATAAAGATTCCCCCATGGTTTTTATCAATATAGATGGGGTTGATCGCATGGTGGACGCGGTGGTGCGAAGGAGTCGAAAGTAAGTATTCACCAATCTTTCCGATTTTACCTATCGCTTTGGTATGTACCCAAAATTGGTAGATAAGGTTGATCTGTCCGCTGGCAAGGTACATCCAAGGATGGAATCCGATAAGGGCCAAAGGAACATAGAAAATCCAAGAGATAATTCCCCCAAGTCCAGGTTGGCGGAGAGCCACAATCAAATTGTATTCTTCACTGTGGTGGTGGATCACATGTCCTGCCCAAAGGATATTCACTTCATGGGCCAAACGGTGGGACCAGTAATAACAAAAGTCTTGGCCGACAATACAAAGGACCCAAGCCCAAGGGTTGGTCATCGCAAATTCAAAGAATCGGAAATGTTCGTAGATGTAAAAATAAGCGAAAAGTCCAATTCCCTTTTGGAAAAGACCCCAGATTTGGGAAATGATTCCGGTGCTTAAGTCGGCAATGGAATCGTTTAGCCGATAGAGTGCTTTATTTTTTCGATAACCAATATAGACTTCGATCCCTATCAGAAGGAAGAATATGGGGATGACGTACGTGACTATGGGCGGAGGTGTAAAATTCTCGAACATGGCGGAAATAATTTTGCCATCATTTTGACAAATAGTCAAGCAAATGTTGACCCAAAGTCAGAAATTGTTCACGGTTCAATTCTTCCGGCCGAGCCGTGGGGGGAATTCCTGCCGACTGGATGGCTTTGCCCAATGCCTCGCGAAAGAGAACATCTTCAGAAAAAGGAGATTCTCTTAGGCTTACTTGGATTTGTTTTCGTTTCCCCCAAAACAAGGTGCGTAACATCCGTGACCAGAGTTCTACTTCTCTTTCTGTTTCCAGTCGCCATTCCTTCGGCCTTGTTTGGCTTTTCGGTTTCAAAAGGATGAGGGCGGAATGGATTTTGGGAATGGGAAAAAAACAGTTTTTGTGGACGGTTTTCAGATACTTCACATCACAAAAGGCAGAAAGAAACACTGACAGGGAGGAGGTTTCTTTGACAAGTCGTTCGGCGAATTCTTTTTGCACCATAAAAATTCCACCTTGGAAATTACGACAATGCACCACCAGGGTATTGATGATTTCAGTCGTTAGGTGGTAGGGTAAATTTCCAAGTACAAAAACCTTCTCATTATAGATATGGAAAAGATTCTCTAAGGCATCTCCTTCAAAAAGTACTGCCTTGGGAAACTTGGGTAAAATTTCTTCTTTTGTTAATTGGATGTAGGCATTGTCGATTTCAAATAAGTAAGTTTTTTTATCTAAACTGAGGACGGGGTAGGTTAAAGTGCCAAGGCCAATTCCAATTTCAGCAAGGACCGTTGTATTGTCATTTAGCAAATGTTCGGCGGAGCTGACTATGAAATTGACTATGTTTTGGTCGATGAGGAAGTTTTGGCCAAATTTCTTCTGTGCTCGAATGCCTTTGGCTTCAAAGAAGGTTTGGATGTTGGATATGGTTGCGTAAGGGGATTTCAAAAGTTTCCTCAACGAGTATCATTTTCCAGGCAGTCGAAATCCCAAGTAGTTTTTGGTATTGAATCCATTCTTTCGCTTCCTTTTTTTTCCAAGGAGGGAAGTCCAAAAGTAGGATTCCTTTCCAATTTGGGTTGGTTCTGGACTGGTCGGCCTGTTTTGTTTGTTTTAAAAACCGGTCTACCTCCTTTGGATTCCCATCAAATCGAATGATAGAAAATATTGGGTTCATCCGAGCCCCAAGGATTTCTTTTTCTATTGGTTTTATGGGAAGTTGGAATTTAGAAATCCATTCTTGATGTTTTTTATTTCCATACCAATAAACATCCGTTATTTTGTGTTTCTGGGTAAAAGAAAAAATATTGGCCAAACAAGATTCGGATTCGAAAGAAATTTTTTTAGGAGGGGAAATTCCCGGAGTTGGGTCTATCATTCCTTTGGTATAACAATTGCCAAATAAAAACAAATGATCTCCATGTTGAATGGAAAAATTTCCCTTTCGAAATTTGATTTGTAAAAAAGCAATCTTCTGCGCGGGAAAAAAATAGGAAGTAAGGAAAAACGAAATCGGTAGTAGGTAAAGAAGAATTTTTAGAATCGAGTGTTTGGGAAACCAATGTTTGGGATACAGTGTGAAAACTATGGATATGAGGATGGAAACAAAACAGAGACAGGGCTCCGTTGTGGCCCAAGTTTTATACCCCCTCCCCAGGTTTGTTAATTCGTGAAAAAGTCTTAAGAAGATAGACAATTCAAAGGAAGCGGGGACCCAAATCCAAGAAGACAACTCTTCGGAAAGAAAAGCAGGCACCAATGATTGCAAAAGAAAACTCATATACAATGTGGGAAGAAGGATTCCGGCCATAGGAACTAATAAAAAATTGATTCCTATCCCTCCAAAGGAAAAGGAACGAAAGAAATAAACTAAAACGGGAAAAGTGCTAAGAGAACAAGCAAGTGTTAAGTGAAAATTTTCTTTCAATAAAGATTTTGATTTGGGAAGGAGGATTTGGTCTAAACTTGGTTTTAGAAAAAAAATTCCAAATACGGCTCCAAAGGATAATAAAAATCCAATACTTAAAAAATCATAAAACAGAAAAAACGCAATCATGGCGGAAGAGATGGCAAGTAAATCTGCCGATCCAATCTTTCTGAAAAATAAGGATGCAACAAGAGATAAAAAAACAAAGAGATAGGCACGCAAAAAAGAAACAGGGAAATCAAGGGCTGCCAAATACAGGAAACCACCACCTAGTGAAAGTACAATGGATATCCATTTTCTTTTTGGAAAAAAAAGATTTCCAAAAAATTGTAAGGAACCAATAAAAATTCCCAAGTGGAGACCCGAGGCAGCAAATAAATGTAGGATTCCAGATTCTTTGCTTAGGTCTTTGAAACTTCTGGGAATTTCTTTTGTAGACCCCGTAACAAAACCCATCACAATCCTTGATTCAAACTGGCGGAGAGGAGATTGTTTCAGTTGGGTTTCTAAATAGGTCCGAAAGTTCGGATGGATGGAACGAAGGCGAGGACCTGAATGTAGGTTAGCGAACAACAAAAACAAAATAGATGCTAAAAGAAAAAGATAAATCCTTCTATTGGGAATTTGGGGAAGGAGTGGGGGGATTAAGGTGTAAAGAATGAATAGAGTTAGGAAAACTAAAATTAAGAAAGAATGAAACCCGGGAATTTTCATTCCCAGTTTGAGAAGGAATGCTGTCCCACAAATTCCCAAGCAGAACCAACTGAAATCAGCTCTGGGGAGAAGATAGATCTCCAACTTCATACAGAAATAGGTGGGGAATAATGGCTTTTGGTTCTTTAGAAATTAGAAAGGATAAATACCTAAGGTTTTTCTGAGATCTTGGATTTTCTCCTCGGCCACAGCTTTTGCTTTTTCCTTTCCTTCTTTTAGAACTTGGTGTACGTAATCCAAATTCTGTGCCAGTTCCTCTCTTTTTGTGCGGTAAGGTGCAAAGTGGTTTAGAATGGATTCTAAAAGATCTTTTTTTAGATCTCCGTAACCGGCACCCCCTTTTCGGTATTTTTCCATTTGATCGGACTTTTCTTTTGGTGATAAAAATAATGAATGGATTTGGAAGATAACAGATGTTTCTGGGTCTTTTGGTTCTTCTACGGCTTTAGAATCACTTACGATAGACATCACTTTCTTTTTGATTTCTTTTTCTGTTCCAAAGAAGTCGATGGTGTTTTTGTAAGACTTGGACATCTTTGCTCCGTCCACACCGGGAACGGTTGCCGTGTTTTCGTCGATATCGGGTTCTGGAATTGTTAAGGCCGGCCCAAATTGCGTATTAAATCTTTCCGCGATGTCTCGAGCAAATTCCAAATGTTGTTTTTGGTCTTTACCAACGGGAACTTTTTCTGCAGAAAAAAGTAGGATGTCACTTGCCATAAGGATTGGATAAGTAAAAAGCCCGGCCCCAGGAACAAAACCTTTAGCCACTTTGTCTTTAAAAGAATGGGCTAGTTGTAATTGGGAAACAGTAATGGATTGAGATAAATACCAAGTGAGCTCCGTCACTTGGGGGACATCACTTTGAATCCAAAATACGGATTTTTTTGGATCGACACCTAATGCGAGTAAGTCGATTGCGCACTCTAGTGTAAAATCTTTTAATTCTTCTTTGGATCGGAATGTTGTGAGTGCATGTAGATTCGCAATAAAAAGAAATAAGTCCTCAGTTGATTGGTAATCTAAGATTTTTTTGATCGCAGAAAAATAATTACCTAAATGGAGTTTTCCGGAAGGTTGTAATCCAGTCAGGACTCTCATGTTTCTCCTTCTGTATCAGAAAGGTCTATTGGTTCGGAAGAGTTTTGGTTTTCTGAAGATTCGGAGCTGGAACTTTCACCGCCGGCTTCTTTGTTGAAAGTTGAATAAGTGAGCCTTTCATACTCTTTGTTTAGTTTGATTAGTTCTTGTTCAATTTTTCTGTGAGCCGTTAGTTTCGATGTTGTTGCTGGATCTTTGAAGATCACCGCATAATTATAAAGATACTTAGTAAACTGAATAAAAACATCTTCTACTTTAACACCGTTGATCCGTTCTTTGGCAACAACAGCTTTATCAAAATGGGGGATGAACCTTTGGGCAATTTTGACTTCTTCGATTACCTTATCTTTAGTAGAAGCAATTTTATCGTTCGCTTTCCCTTTGGCTTCTGTGGCTTTTGCCATCAAATGGTTTTCCACAATGATATTGAGTTTTCCTGCAAAACTTCCAAAAAATTCGGAAGCTTCTTGTAGGGCTTGGACTATAGGTCCTGCAATTTGATCGTTTGCCGCATTACCTGTGCTATAGTCCATTCCATATTGTTGAAAACTATATTGGAAACTCGGGAATTTTTTATTAAAATTATCAATGGTTCGAACCAGGGAGTTGAGTTGGTCAATTTCATTTCGGAAAAGCCCTGGTTGGATGAGAAGGAGTTCTTGGTTTTGGTTTTTGTCTCCAAGGCGAACATATCCTTCGATTAGGTTTACGTATACGGTTTGTAAATCCCTTAGTAATAAATAAACTAGTCTATGTGGTTGTGATTTGAAACTGTTTTTAACCGTTTGGCTTTTTGCAGACTCCGGCATATGGTGAGCCATAAAGTCATCTACAACCACATTCAAAAAATCAAAACTGATTTTTCCTTTATCATCAATAGTAAAATAACGAGTCCTTAAGTTTTGCAGTTCCTCTTTTTTGAAGGATCTTGTGTTGATATCGTCAGAAATTTTTGCAACAGTGATTTCTACTTCCTTTTGAATTTCCCTTGCTGCTTGGAATTTGTGTTCTTGGATGGCAGGGACTCTTAAATCGGTAATGATTTCTGGCCAAGTGAACATCTTCTTTTTTGCTACAATGTAAAATGCGGTAATCGCTTCAGATAACCTAGGTTTGGTGTTTTCTAAGCTGAGTGCATAGTTTACACCTTCCATAATTTTACTCAGTTTCGGTGTGAGTTTATCATCCATCTTTACGATGTCTGGAAGATTAGAAAGAATGATGTCACTAGCATCATTTCTTTGAAGGAACCGTACATAAAACATTTGCATCTTCAAGGAACGTTCCAAAAAGATATCAGCAGAAATTTTATCCAAAATCAGTGCATCCAATGAAGCAAAGGCATTGAAGAACTTATTAAAGTTATTGATGATATTGTAAACAAGGGGGGTCCAAATTCTCCAACCTTGTTGTTCTGAAACTCGAAGGGCCTGGATTGTCGGGATAAGAACATCTTCTTTCATCCCGCGAAAGAGTTTTTCTACTTGATTGGATATGGCTGGGTTACGACCAAAAAGACCGATGTCAATGGTACCTGTTTCTTTTCCAAATTTACCAATGGAATTGTTTACACTGCCCGCACCACCACCAAAAAGACCTGCAAGAAGGCCACCACCACCTTGTCTTTGTTCAATGACCCTTTTTTTTGCTGGGTTTTGTTTTTGTTTGGCGCTATCGATAGTGACTAAATCACTGGAACGTTTTGGTTTAGGTTCTGGAGCTGCAGGTCGAGAAATGACTTCTCTTCTTGGTTGTTCTTTTTCGGGAAGTCCGCGATCGCGACTGTCTTCTTTTTTTGGTTTGTTTTTGTTTTCAAAATCCTCATCGACTTTTCGGATGAGGTCAATGCGTATAAAGACATCGTTCGATTTTAAAATGGCCTCATCGATCAGCGCCTGGTGTTCGGGTGTCCGTGTTTTGCGGTACAAGTCGGCAAAAACGCGGTGAGCTTCTGTACGAGAGACTGGAGTCACAATCACTCCTTTTGGTTGAGAGGGTTCTCAACAATCTGTGAGCTTGTGGGAGGTTGGAAATTGAATAGTCCGGTTCCAAGACCAATATTCGTAGCAATGCCAGAGAAGGCCACTTCGGTTATTTCTTCATCGGAACGTTTCATTTTGAGTACACGAGGTAGGTCGTTATCGGAAACAACCAAGATAATTTCATTATAACGTTTGGTATTAGAAGTTAGACGAAAAGTTCTCCCACTAACCGACACATTTTCGTATCCGGATAAAAGTCCACCAAGTCCTCCGGATGTGCCTTTTAGATCCTGTTTTCCCGCGATGGATGAATCTGGATTATAAAACCACAAGATTCTACCGTTGGAGGAGATGATCCTTCCGTCGCTGAAACGAACATGGAGTTGGTTTGGGCTTTTGAAGGAAACAACACCTGTCAGTCCACCGTTGATGGTGACAGAAGCGCGAAAACTTTCGAGAGAATTCATTTTGCCAATGACGGCATTCAGGCGATCTCTTCCTTCCTCTGCCCAAAGCATACCCGTTTGGACAGAGAAAAAGAGAACAATCGTAAATTTTGGAAGGAAATTCCTCAAAGGACGAAGGTTCGTATTGGGAATTAACCCAATACTTTTTTGAACTCAGAAGTAAGTGCAGGCACTACTTCAAAAAGGTCTGCAACCACACCGTAAGTTGCTACTTTGAAAATAGGAGCGTCTCCATCTTTGTTGATGGCAACGATGTATTTCGAAGATCCCATACCCGCTAAGTGTTGGATGGCTCCGGAGATACCGCAAGCAATGTAACAGTTAGGGGAGACAGTTTTTCCTGTTTGTCCTACTTGGTGAGAGTGGGAAATCCATCCTGCATCTACAGTCGCACGGGAAGCACCAAGTGCTGCTCCGAGTGTGTCTGCTAGGTCTTGGATGATAGGCCAGTTTTCTGGTCCTTTGATTCCGCGTCCGCCAGATACAATGATAGAAGCATCAGCGAGTTGCACTTTGTTTCCACCAGAAAGATCTTTAGAAAGAGACTTAGTTCTTACTTCACCAGCTGCAGCGCCAGATTTTTCAACAGCACCCGCTCCGTCTTTCGGAGTGACTTCTTGAGAGTTTGCACGCACTGTAAAGATTTGAATGTCAGAAGTTACTTTGAAATTTGCATACGCTTTTCCAGAGTAAATCGGTTTCTTTGCTACTACTTTACCACCGTCAACAGAAAGAGCCACTGCATCAGCAACGATACCAGCATTTGCTTTGATCGCTACTCTTGCAGAGTATTCTTTTCCTTGTGCGGAGTGTGGTAGAAGAACCACTGCTGGTTTTTTCTCTTGGATGATTGCAGAAATTCCATTTGCATATCCTTCAGGAGAAAATTCACCAAGGTTCGCGCCGATGACTGTATCAGCACCAACTGCTTTCAAATCACCTGCAAACGCATCCACGTTTTCAGTAATGATTACTGTGTGAACTTTACCACCAATAGAGTCCGCAATTTTGCGAGCTGCAGAAGTGAGTTCTTTTGAGATTTTTTTAAGTTCGCCGTTTTTTAATTCACCAACTACTAAAACATCAGCCATGTTCGTCTCCTTAGATGACCTTCGCTTCTTCGCGAAGAGCTTTTACAAGTTGAGATGCAAAACCTTGTGCATCTGCTGCTTCCAGTTTTCGACCAGCGATACGTGGAGGAGGTGGTTCGAGAGATACAACTTCGAGTTTAGATCCAGTTGCTCCGAGTTCTTCCGGTTTTTTAACATCTACCGGTTTTTTCTTCGCAGACATGATCCCTTTCAAACTTGGGTATCTTGGTTCATTCAAACCTTTTTGCGCTGTAACTGCTAAAGGAGCTGTAGTTTCTACTACTTCAGTTCCACCTTCGATTTCTCGAGTTGCAGTCACTTTGTTTCCGTCAAACTCAAGTTTGAGGGCCATAGCTACGTGAGGAACATTCAATCTCTCTGCAATTTGAACAACTACTTGTGAACTGTCAGTATCGATGGATTGACGACCACCAATCACTACATCTGCATTTTCAGCTTTGATGAGGTTTGCAAGAAGTTCGGAAGTGTATGTAGAGTCAAAAGTTACGTAGTCATCCACTTTTACATGAACAGCTCTGTCTACACCCATAGCGTAGGCAGTACGAAGTGCTTCTACGGCGCGGTCTGGGCCGAGGGACACTGCAATGACTTCTCCACCGCTTTTTTCACGAATTCTAATTCCCTCTTCGATAGCAAATTCATCATAAGGAGAGATGATCCATTTTACGCCAGCTTCGTTGATCGATTTGTCGCCGACTTTGATATTGGTTTCCGTATCCGGAACCTGCTTTACTAGAACAACAATTTTCATTCCTTAACCCCGTTATCGTGGATTACCTAAGACCAGAAAACGGGAGCGAAGTGATAAGGGAAGTAAATTATTCTCTCCAGAACGTGTATTTACTCCAATTGTAGGCCCAAATGATCCAAAGAATGACCACAAGAACGTTTGCATCGGTCTGGAGGTAGAAGGCAAATCCCAGAGTTAGGGGAAGGAGGAGGAAAAGGGAAAAAGCAATCAAGAGAACCAAATAAGGAGTGGATTTCCAGTCCTTTGTGGCGACTTGGATTTGCGCTAGGATATTTTGTTCGGGATTTGGCACTAATTTTCGGAATCGGAAGCTATAGAGTAGGACAAAGGTTAAAAGTGCGAGCAAATGTAAGATGAGTAACCACATAAACCCACCCTAATTTTTAAGGAAGTAGGGAGAAGAAAAAAAAGATCTGGGGTAGGAACATCGGTAGGTAGGAAAGTTCACAAAGAGATTTGAAGGGGAAGTCCCCTCCTTTTCGAAAACTGCACACACCCAACCAAAGATAGGTGAGACCTAGTCCTAAAAGAACTCGGCCGGAGTGGGGTTCTAAAATCCAAAAAGAGAGGAGTAAAATCATTCCGAATCCGAGAAGGCAACGGCTTACCATTCGTATTGTTTGGGGATTCCAATACTGAGTGAGGGTGTAGGTTTGATTTGTCCTGTCAAATTCTCTGTCGTTGTCATAGGTAAGAAGGACATTCGCCTGAACATGGAGATAAAAAATCCAGACAATCGTGTTTAGTTCAAAAAACAGAGAAAAGGGAGCAAACACCCCCAATGTATAAAAGAGAGATACCAAAATTTCCTTGGGGATTGGAGATCGTTTGATCACAATTAAAACAAGAAAAAATAAAAAGGAGAGGATTAGGGGAAGTTTATTCCAAAGGAATACGGATTCCAAAAAAAATCCTATGTATAAAGATAAAAAAGCGAGTAGGACAAACAAACTAACAATTAAAAGTCGGAATCGCAAATAAAACCTTGCCCTTTCTGAGAAAGGTTCTTCCTCTCTGCTTGCATCCCATAAATGGTCTGCCAAATAAAGGGCCCAAACGGAACTTAAATAAAAGAGAGTGAGTGTGGGTTGGATTTTTTGGTGTAGATAATGAGAAAAAAAAGATAAGTTTGCGGCAAGGGAGAAAAGAACATCCAAAGCCAAAAAGGAGGTAAGTTTTCCGATTCGAATCAAAAATCCGTTTGGGAACATCATTCATTGAAACATCAAGGTTTCTAAATTGGCAAAAAGAAAATTCCCTTGCAACAAAAACTTTCTCTGTTGGAATGTCTGGCTATGTTCGCCCCCATTGTTCGCGCCATTCGTTCTGTTTATTGCATCCGAGACCAATTCCCTCGTTATATGTCCGATCTTTTATTCCAGGAAGAACAAATGGGCGCCTTATTCGCGGTTCGGTTTCGGTATGTGATTGGAGTGGCTCTTGTTGCGAGTGCCATTGCCAATTTGAGTAATATAGATTCTATATTTGGTTATTTAATTAACTTTGTTGCGATCGGCATTTATTTTTTGAATACATACATTCATTATCGTATCCTTAAAAAAAGTAGAGGTCATTGGAAAACAAAGTATGATTATATCAGTTTGTTTATCGATAACTTACTCATCTCTGTTACCATTTTTAATTGGTACATTTTGAAAGGAGATGGAAACCCAAACTTTCTTGTCAAAACTCCTTTGGTTGTGTTTTATCTTTTGCCTTTATCTTTAAGTTTATTTCAATACAGATTTTCTCTCGTTAATTTTTCCTTTGTTTGTTTTCTTTTGAGTTATTATGGATTTCTGATTTATGCATTGGTGGATGCAAATTCTGTGAGTGGTTCCGATTGGCATCAGTATGTGCTCGGAGACCAAATTATTTTGTCAGATGCTTCTGTGACAAAACCTACTGTGTATTTAGTTTTGGTTTTCGCAATTTCTTATGCAATCTTTCGTAGCCTTCGTATGTTGCTAAAGTTTGCGGCCGCAGAATCACAAAAAACAACATTGTCTCGTTACTTTTCCCCTGATTTAGTTTCTGAAATTGTTTCGGAACCAGAAGTTATCGCGAAAGGCAAACGACAAAAGGTTACCGTACTTTTTAGCGATATTCGAGGGTTTACTCAATTTTCAGAGCCAATGGATCCAGAGGCACTGTCGGTTTTTTTAACGGAATTTCGCCGTCGTATGGTGCGTGCTATTTTTAAACACAATGGTAGTTTGGATAAGTTCATTGGGGATGCTGTGATGGCTACATTTGGGACTCCTACCCCTTCCGAATTAGTCGGTGAAGATTCTAAAAATGCAGTTCTTGCCGCAAAGTCTATGTTAAACGAACTTTCGCAGTGGAACAAAGAAAGAAACGCCGAAGGTCAATCCGAAATCAAAATTGGGATCGGGATTCATACGGGTGAGGTGTTTTGTGGAAGTATTGGTTCGGAAGAAAGAATGGAATACACTGTCATAGGTGACACAGTGAACACGGCATCAAGAGTTGAATCCGCTTGTAAAGATTTGGGAGTTTCTTTTTTGATTTCTGAAGTTGTTTGGTTGGAGATTGGTTCGCCCATTGGTTGGGATAAAAAAGAATCAGTCAGTCTTCCGGGAAGGGAACAAAAAATTCATTTGTATACCATGAAAAGTTAGTTAAGAGGCCATATTGATTTTGTAAACAGCTTCGTGAAGGGCAGGGTTTAGTTCTGGATCGATGATATAAATCACACGAGTGGTCCCTGCTTGTAAAGCAAGATCCATAATGGCCTTTCTACGATCAATTTTGATACTATGTAAATCAAAGTCAGCAATTTTGAATTTGATCCCTTTTTGAAAAACTGGATTGATACTACAAATTCTTTGGAGTTTAGGCCGTGTTTGGTATCGACCCACATCCAAAACAATACAAATATCAAAATGGGCTCGTCGTTCGGAATCGACAGAAGCAGTAATCACAAAGTCCCCAAAGTTCACTATGTTTTCATTATTGGTGAGAGAACTTCCAACATAATCCAAAAGATGTCTGATGTTTTTATTGCTATAAGAGAAAAACGAATCATTCAAAATCATTTTTAAGGCAATGGAAGATTTGAATGCTGGTCTCCAAGGTTGGTTGGAGGTAAGCGATGCATATTCGCTGGCCAGGGATAGTATAGCGATGTCTTCTTCAAAACTAGAAGAGGTCACATTGTTTTCTTGTAAGTGGAGTTGGAGTTCGATGTCCTGGGATATTCTCTCTTTCCCTACTTCTTTATTGTATTTGTCGCGAACAGACATGAGTTTTGTGAAAAGTGATCTTGGATCAGGAAAGTTATTATTCACTCCATTGCCACGGTATGGTCTGTGATGGTTTAGAATTAAAGTCCGAACATGAGAATCAATTTCTGGAGCAGGGAGAGTCATCAAATAACTGATGATGGGATGTTGTTGGACAACAGCATATTCTTCTTTGGTCAGTTTTGGATTGTTTTTAATATCAAGTCTCGAATACCCAACATCTGCCAAATAACTGGCCATCATTAGACTCAAGTGATCTTTTTTATTGGATTCTTCTTTTCCTTCATTCACAATCTTTCTTGTACGAACCTTCATTCCCATAGCAACAACTGTACGTTTGGTCATAAGTTCAGATTCTACAGAAACTCCGGCAACACCCAAAATTTCTAGAATGTTGAAGATACCCAACTCGAAGTCTGGATTACTTGTAAAGTCTGTGAGGAGCTCGTTTACGGAATTTTGAACAAAGACGGCTTGGTCGGAGGAGAATGAAGTTTTTCGTAAATCTTCGATGAGCGCTTGCGATTGTTTTGCGAAACGTGAAGTCTTTTCTTGATCAAATAACTTTGTTGTTCTGCCAGGTTCTAAAAATGTATGATCGTGACTCGAAGGTTTTGCTTTTTTTAATTCAGAGATAAGAAAGTAAACACCTTGCATTTCAAATTTTAAGAGTTTACCAAAATCGGCTTCTGAAGGGTTTCTTTTTTTATGAATGAGGATTTGCCCGTCTTTATTGTAAAGATCGAGTGGGATATTGTTGTTTTTACGGAAACTATTTAAAGACTCTTCCGTTAACTCGAATTTGGCGAGCTTTTCTCTTGGTACTATGTTTGTATCGTTCGTGCTCATTGGATTGCGGTTGTTGATTCGACGAAAGAAAAATTCGAATGTTTTAGTGATGATTGAATACAATCAATAAATTGTAAAGTATTCCTGTGATTCATGAATACTTTTTCATCCATAGGAATTTCCTCATAGGATAATCACTAGTTATAAGTAGTTGTTCTATCAATACGTGTAGTTTTTGTTTTATCTTATTGCAAGTTGTGTCAATGTTTTTTAGTAGAATAACTATAGTTAGTGTGTATTTGAAAGTTTCTATTTCTTCCCTATTTTTCTAAACTCGAATCTGTTCTTTTTTGTAGCGATTTCAAGCATGATGCTGTCTTAGGTCTTGGTTTTTTCGTTTACAGGCTAAGGAAAAGTACGGAAAAATTATCGAATGAGTATCGTTACGACAAAAAAATCATCTTTAGATTTATTCAACCCCACAGAAGACCACTTGGCTCTTAGAGAATCTGTGGCTTCCTTTGCCGAAAGGGAAATGGACGAACAAGCAAAAGAAAACGATGAAAAAGAATCATTCAACACCCTGCTTTTCAAACGGCTTGGTTCTGAACTCGGAATTTTTGGAATCACTGTCCCTGAAGCTGATGGTGGGCATGGACTCGATCCACTTGCCTCTGTCATCATTCATGAAGAGATGTCTAGGTTTGATCCGGGATTTACGCTTTCTTACTTAGCCCACGAAGTACTTTTTGTGAATAATTTTTTCTATAGTTCGAATCCATCTCAAAGGAGTCGTTACCTAAGTAAGGTCATTACTGGAGAATGGATTGGTGGGATGGGGATGACGGAACCTGGTGCAGGAACGGACGTTCTTGGAATGACTACTCATGCAGTTAAAAAGGGTGACCGTTACATCATCAATGGTGTGAAACAATACATCACTAATGGATCCATCGGTCAGGTTTTTGTTCTTTATACCAAGTTAGAAAAAAATGGGAAAAAAATGACCTCCTTTGTGATCGAGTCGTCTTACAAAGGTTTTTCGGTTGGAAAAAAAGAAGAAAAGATGGGAATGCGTTCTTCTCCGACCACCCAACTTGTTTTTGAGGATATGGAAGTTCCGGAAGAGAATTTGCTCGGTGTGGAAAACGGAGCTGTCACTCATATGATGCGCAATTTGGAAATCGAACGTGTAACCCTTGCGGCACAGTCTTTAGGAATTGCTCGCCGTTGTATTGACATCATGTGTGATTATACCATTCGTCATAGAGAAGCCTTTGGCAAAAAACTTTTGGAGTTCGGACAAATCCAAAGAATGGTCGCTGAGTCTTACGCTGATTACCAGGCCGCACGGGCTCTTGTTTATCATGTAGCAAGTGAACTTGGGCCTGATGTACGTAATTCTCTCGGTGCCGCCTCTGCAAAACTTGTGGCCACTCAAATGGCAGAACGAGTTTCGCGAAATGCCATTCAAGTTCTCGGTGGGTATGGATACTGTCGTGAATACCCAGTCGAACGTTTGCATAGGGATGCCATCTTACTCAGCATTGGTGGTGGTACCAACGAAGCCATGCAGAAGAACATTGCGAGTGATTTAAAAAAACTTTGGTCTGAATAAAGGCCAGGGAATCCTTTCGGGATTTTTTTGTGGGTATCAGAATTCAGGAACCAATCTTAGATAGAAAGAGAGGTTGATTTTGGAAACCAGTCTTAGAGCCTGGGCGAAACGATGATTCGCCTTCCTAAGATTTTCATTCAAGTGCCGGGAACATCCGCAAACTTGGGACCTGGTTTTGATCTCATGGGTCTTGCTCTTGATCTTCGTAATGAATTTGAATTTACTTTTTCCAAAGAAATTACAGAACCAAAAACAGAATTAAAAAACGGCAACCAGTTGCCGTTTACTGTTAAAGAAGATTTGGTTTATCAGTCTTATCTTTCCTATTTCCAGAAGTTTTTACCAGGTATTACTGCTCCACCTTACCATTGTAAAATGAGCTTGTCGTTACCTCTAAAAGGGGGGCTTGGTTCTAGTGCCTCGGCCATTGTCGCGGGACTTTCTTTGGCAAGAGAAGTTCATAAACGAATGGAACCGGCGACTGTGCCAACCGAATCGACCTTTACCCAGTATTTGGCTGAATTCGAAGGTCATCCAGACAATACGTTACCCGCATATTTAGGTGGATTCGTTTTCGCTTATTCTACGTTTGGTGAGCCTTTGCGATACTTCCGTAAAAAATTCCCATCCTCAGTTGCTATTTTTGTTTTAACGCCGGAGTTCCATGTTTCAACAGAGGAATCTAGGAAGGCTCTTCCTAAAACCTATGCAACTGCTGATGTGATCTTTAATTTATCTCGCGTTGGTGCTTGGATGCATTTTTTAGACAAACGTAAGTTTGGTGACCTTCTTATCAGTTTGGAAGATAAAATGCATACTCCTTATCGCATTTCTCAATCATCTCCATTGTATCCGCTTGCAGATTTATTCAAAGGGGCTGGGGTAGGGTATTGTTTGTCTGGTTCCGGGCCAAGTTTACTGGTATTTTTGGAACGAAAGGCTGTTAAAACCAAACAAAGGGAACTGGAAGAGATGGTATCCCAAGTGATGGGGACTTCCAAAATTGCTTATAGTTTTAAACGGGTCAAACCAGATGGGCTTGGGGTTCGCATTCAGACGAAATAGTTTTAGTCTTCGTCCGTTCCTTCTTCCTTTCCAAATCCGTATACATCACCACGAAATCTTACCTTTCGATTGATTCCTGGTTGGATTTTTCCCACTTCAAATGTAAATTTCATCCGTTCCTTTCCTGACCTGTTGAAATAAAAGGAAGAAGTAAGAGAGATTTCTATGAAGTTGACCATCCTTTCTTTGGCGATTTTATCAGAAATTCGAAATTCCGCAGGATGGCCGATCACTTCATAGGATTCAAAGGTTTCTTTGGATTCCATCTTCCCGTAATGTTCCATACGTGGTGGTTTGTAGAAGGTAGGACCATTTTTTAAAACAGTAATGGTGTAGTCTTCGCTATCGCGACTTTTTTTGAATTGGAAGATTAGGTGGTCTTCGGAGATCGCATTACAGCGGGTAGCCAGTTGACCTGTTTTACTTCCAATTTGAAATGTGGCAAACCGACTGAGTTCATCTACGACGAGATCGTATTTATCTCCGGTTTGGACAGGAATGAAACGATCCGAATCCTTTCGTGAAATGATGGGGTGAATGAACTGGTTGTACACAACAAGTCCTAGTCCTAAAACGGCAACAGTCAATACTCCGCTAAGAACTAGGATGAAACTATCAAGAATGGCAATGCTAAGGAACAAACTTACCTTTTTGTATCTACCTTATGACTTTTAGGGGATGGTAGAGGAGTTCTTGTGACTAAAGAAAGTAAGTCCTTCACTTCTTCCGGTGAAATGATTTGGTTTAGTTTTTCTTCCAGAGACGCAGGTGTTGGTTTTAACACCAAATCTTCCGGGTTTATTTTGGTCTCTTTTTCCGCCTCTACCTTCTTGTTGGTTCGTACCACTGGAAATCTTTCGGGTAAGGACTCATTTCCTTCCTCCGATTGTTTCCCCGTTTGGGTTGGGACCTGGGGAGGGATCGATGCGTGTGAATTTCCTTGAATGTTAATTGTGTTCATTTTTCCCAAACCTCCGTGTTCAGGATTTGCTTTTGAGAAAAAATTTCCTTTTCCCTCCCTCAGATTTTCGGTTATTTCGAGGAAGGCTTTAGCGAAAATCGTTTATTTTTTTTCAGTTTTTTCCGTTTGATTGCCCGCTTTATGGCCGGGAAGCTGGCAGGGATGGAAAATAATTTTAAAAAATGGGTGGAAAATCCCATCTCCAAAATCGTCCTTGCGACCAACTTTGTATTTGTCGTTCTCTTTTTGGTCAGTGTACCGTCCTTTGTTCAGGATTATATTACCCAAGATGCAGTGAGTATCGGTGGGAAAAAATATGACTTAAGTGATGTCAAAGAAACTTCTCCTATTGCTTATTCCAAATTCCAATCGGAATATAAAGGACTCATTAAAAACACTCTGGGTGAATTTGCTCAGGACAAATTATTTGAACTTGTTGCCAAAGACAAAAACATCAAACCATCCGAAGTATTAAACGAAGGGTTCACTCCAAGAGAGCCATCTGAAGAAGAAATCATCAATGTATATATGTCCAATAAAGCTCAGTTAGGTGGAAAATCTCTAAATGAGACAAAGGACAAAATTGTTGGATTTTTAAAAAACCAACAAGAACAAGAACATAGCCGAACTGTTTATCGTGAAATCGTTACAAAATATCCTGTTGAATTTTTAATCAAAGAACCAGCAGCAGTTCGAGTGACAGTGGAAGAAAAAAACAATCCATCGATTGGCCCGAAAGATGCAAAAATCACAATCATCGAATTTTCTGATTTTGAATGCCCTTTTTGTAAACGAAGCCAAGATGTGAACCAAAAACTTCGCGAAAAATATAAAGGCCAAATTCGTTGGGTGTTCCGTGATTTCCCACTTCCTTTCCACCAAGATGCAATGTATGCTCATATGGCTGCCAATTGTTCTGTATCAGAAGGAAAGTATTGGGATGTATTCAACATACTTTTTGAAAACAGTGGGAACTTAGGTAAGGCTAATGTGGATGCCTTAGTTTTAAAAGCAGGTATGCCTAAAGACAAATACCAAGCTTGTATGAGAAATGCTTCTAGTTTAAAAGCAGAAATTGATGCGGATATACAAGACGGTCAAAAAGTAGGTGTGAGTGGAACTCCTGCATTTTTTATTAATGGGATCTTTGTTTCGGGAGCGTTACCTTTCGAAAACTTTGATGAGATCATTCAAAAAGAACTAAAACAATAATAGATTATAAAATTTAAGGAAAATTTATATGAGCAAAAAAGTAAAAGTTGCTGTTACTGGTGCTGCCGGACAAATCGGATACGCACTTCTATTTCGTATCGCTTCAGGACAAATGTTTGGACCTGACACTGCAGTAGAACTCCAACTATTGGAATTGGAACAAGCTCTTCCAGCGGCCAAAGGTGTTATCATGGAATTAGATGACTGCGCTTTCCCTCTGTTGGAAAAAGTGTCTGTGTCTTCTAACATTGATGAAGCGTTCCGTGACATCAACTGGGCTCTTCTTGTTGGATCTGTTCCAAGAAAAGCGGGAATGGAAAGGGGAGACCTCCTTAAAATCAACGGTGGAATTTTTACAACTCAAGGAAAAGCAATCGAAAAGAATGCTGCAAGTGACGTAAGAGTTCTCGTTGTTGGTAACCCTTGTAATACAAACGCTCTCATTGCAATGAACAACGCAAAAGGTGTTCCGTCTGACAGATGGTTTGCGATGACAGGTCTTGATGAAAATCGTGCAAAAACACAACTTGCCCAAAAAGCAGGAGTTCTTGTAAAAGACGTTTCTAACGTTGCGATTTGGGGAAACCACTCCGCAACTCAATACCCAGACTTCTATAACGCAAAAATTAAAGGAAAAGTAGCCACTGATGTGATCTCTGACCACGACTGGTTGAAAGGTGATTTTATCTCTACTGTTCAAAAACGTGGAGCCGCGATCATTGCAGCAAGAGGGGCATCTTCTGCAGCATCGGCAGCAAACGCAGTAGTTGATACAGTACATAACATTGTCACTCCTACGAAAGCGGGAGACTGGTTCAGTGCTGCATGTCACTCTAATGGTGAGTATGGTGTAGACAAAGGTCTTATCTTTGGATACCCATTGAAATCAGATGGAAAAAAAGTAGAGATCGTGACTGGTCTTGAAATCAATGCGTTTGGTAAGGAAAAATTTGACATCACTCACAACGAGTTGAAAGAAGAAAGAAACGAAGTAAAAGATATGTTAGGTTAATTCTTAAACATTCAACTACTTGTAAGAAAAGAACCCGTTCGCTGAAAAGTTGACGGGTTTTTTTATTCCCTACCTTGTAACCAATTTTCCAATTGATATAAAAAATCATCCGATTTTTCAAAAAAGGGTAAGTGGCTACTTTTTTCTATCACAGTCATTTGAATTTCCGGAAACCTTTTTAAAATTGGATCCCAAGTGTAATAAGGTGCGACTTGGTAGTCTTCTTTTCCCATACAAATCCAAATGGGAACCTCAAGTTTTTTGAAATACTCACTAACATCAATATCTCGAAAGACTTCTCCAAACAAATAATCAAAGGCGAGTTTGTTTGTATGGATTCCTTCCCAAAACTTTCGAGAAGGAAATGGAACTTGGTAGAATCCTTTTGCTTCCAAACTCACACAGTAATGAATGAAAAAATCTGAAGGTGTCTCCTTTATATTTTTTTGAAACTGGATTTGGTTTTGTAAATGTGCCGCTTTACGTATGTTAGATGCTTGTCTGTCGAAATAAACTTCTGCTTCAAACATTGGACTGCCGTGGCTTGGGCCTGTGGAGATCATTCCGAGATGGGAGACTTGGTTTGGATATTTTGCTGCATAGGCAAGGGCCATATATCCATGTCCTGAATGGCCAATGACAGGACAGGCCGGGATCCCTAACTCTGTTTGTATGGAGGAAAAGTCTCCTAATAATTTCTCTAAAGCGTAATCATCCGTTGTTTCTTTTTCCGAACCAGTTCGTTTGGCAAACCCTCTTTGGTCCACCACAGTGATTTGATATCTCTTCGCGATTTCTAAAGGGATGACTCTTGGATAATACAAAGCACTTCCGATCCAAAATAGAGGAGGGCCCTCTGTGTTGTTCCTCGCCACTTGGAGGGAAAATCCCTCTCTTTCGATTGTTTGGTATTTCCATTCAAACATTCCTAACTCCTAGAAATTACTAAAAAGGCAAAATTCCATATAGTTGCAATATACAACTATATGGTTGCTATTTGCAACTAAAAAAGACTTGAAAAATGTAGGGGAAATGGGTGGAGTGGAAGTTGTGAAAGGAATCTCAAACCATCTCGGGATTTATATGAGTGAAACCTTACTTCTTATGAGACGGTTTCTTGCGGATGAATTTTCAAAAAATAAAATCGGAATGCGGTTTGAGGAATGGATGCAGATTCTCCCTTTGCTGGAATCCGAGAGTTTAAACCAAAAGGAACTGAGCGAACGTTTGGTAAAAGACAAAACCACTGTTTCCAGACTTGTGGATGGTTGGGTGAAAAAATCATGGGTGAAACGAGAAGTTTCTCCGCAAGACAAACGAAATTATGTTTTACGACTTTCCAAAAAAGGAAAAGAAATCTGGGAGAAGGGACTTCCCATTGTCACCACGGCTGATCTCGTGTTTCGAAAGGACTTTACAGAGGCAGACGAAAAGGAACTGTATTTACTTCTTTTTAAAATCCAATCTTCTGTGCAACTGAATGGGAATGGAAAATATAATTAGATTGGTTAAGTAACTTCGGCAAAGAAAAAACGTTCTTTATTCGAACTGTCTAAAATTCTTTTTGTAGAAACAAAACCCAAACTCTTCGCAATCTCTTCCACATCATCCATATACAAAGGATGGGTTTCCATCATTAGTTTCCCACCCGGAAGTAGTCTGGATTTAATAGCAGATAACAATCGTTTGTGGAATTCTTTAAAATCAGAAACAAATAAGGCCATATGGGGTTCATAGTCGAGAACATCCGGCATAATCTCTGGTTTTTCTGACTCAGGGATATAAGGAGGATTAGAAACAATTAAATCAAATTGTAAGTCTTTTGGGAGAGAGGAATCCAAATCAGAAACATAAAAATTTGTTTTTTCTTGAAGGTTGTATTTTTCTGCATTACGCCTGCTCATTTCGATGGCTTTTTCGGAAAGATCAGAAAGAGTCACTACACTGGATGGAAGAAGTTGTGTTAGGCTAAGGCCAATACATCCACTTCCCGAACAAAGATCCCAAATTTGAATTTCTTTTGGCTCTGCGAATGATAACTCTTCTTTCTTTTTCCAAAGGTAATCGACTAGTTCTTCAGTTTCCGGTCTTGGGATGAGAACATCTTCCGAAACAAAATATTCAAATTTATGAAATCCTTTTTTACCAGTGATATAAGCGACTGGTTTTCTTTTACTTCGTTCAACAATTCGTTCTCTATAGACATCAATTTCTTTTTGGCCGAGTGGCATTTCAAATTGAGAATAGAGTTTGATACGGGGTAGGTTTAAAAGATCAGAAAGGATCCATTCTGCATCTACACGGGGATTTGGAATTTCCTTTTTTTCCAGAAATTCTGTAGATCGTTTTAGGTAATAAAGAAGAGTTCCTGGTTGTTCCGCCATATTTTTTGCCCCCAACAGGATTCGAACCTGTGTCCCCAGTTTAGGAAACTAGTGCTCTATCCACCTGAGCTATGGGAGCTTTTTTACGTAGGTTTACGTTTCTGATTCACTATCCTTTGGAAATCGGAGATATTGTGAATAACAATTTTATCTGGATAAAGATCCAATTTGCCCGTTTTTACATATTGCATCAGTACTTTTTGGACTTCACCTACGGGTTGGGCACACCAATTGGCAATGTCATCCACAGTGGCAGAAAGGATAATTTCATTGTATACATCATTGTTATACTGCTTTTCGTATAACATAACAAAGACGTCACAGACCTTTCCAATGATATCATCCATGAGAAGGATCATAAGTCGACGTTTTTGATCATAAATTCGAAAGGAAAAAATATGAAGGAGTTTCATCGCGAGTGCCGGGTTTTTGGTCATCAGCATTTCGAAATTGGCACGATTGAAGTTTAGAGCTTTGACTTCTGTCACAGCAATGGCAGTTGCCGAACGAGGTTGTTCCTCTAAAATGGCCATCTCTCCTAGAATATCCCCAGCTTCCAATACATCTAAAGTTTTGATACTGGTTCCAATGGTTTTAGTGATTTTTACTTTTCCCTCTTTGATGAGGTAAAAGTCATTTCCGGGTTCATATTCACAAAACAATACTTCGTTTGGTTGGAATACCTTTCCAAATTTGCCAAACATAGCTTCCAACATTTGATCGTTCACTATTTGCCTCCTTTGAGTTTGGATTTAGCATCTTCGGAGATACTATCATCCAAAGGTGGCATTTGAGTAACCTTTTGGAATAGTTGTTTGGCTTTTTCTTTTTCACCAGATGCTTCTGTAGCAAGTGCTAGGTGATAAAGGTTTTCTTTGAGTAAAAGACCTTTTGGGTATTTTTTGATAAAACTAGAAAAATGAGTGATGGCGCTCGGATAGTCTTTGGCTTTGAAACTAGACTTACCCATGTAAAATAATGAGTTTTCTACAAACTGTTCTTCTTCTTGGGTGACTGAGTCTGTTCTTTCCGAAACTGTTTTGAAAAGATCGATGGAATCTGCGTATTTCCCAGCATTCATTAGAGTAGATGCTTTGTCATATTGGGAAAGGATGGAGTTGGGATCTACACTCGAAGTGGCGTTTGGAGAGGGAACAGCCATCGTTTTTAACATCTCTTGGAGTTTGCCCGCTTGTGCACCAGGTTCTGGTTTGTATACTAACTCTTGTATGGTGAGAGGGAACGGCGTTTTTTTACGAGCTAGGTCAACCAATTGTTTGGCCCGGTCAATGTACATTCCGTCTGGATAATGTTGTAAATACTTTTCAAAAGCATAGGCCGCATGTTCGAAATTGCCATTTTTGTAAAAAACTTCGGCCACATTCATCAGTTCAAAAGCAGGATTCTTCGCTTCCCCTTGTCCGAGGATTTCCCTAACCTGGCGGTGGACTTGCCGAAGTTGGCTTGAGAACACTTTTAACATTTTGATGATGAGATGGGTTTTGTCTGAGACGAATTTTTCAAATTCGGGGACTTTAAAGACAAGAACTGTAGCGGCTCCTATGACTTGAGCTGTTTCTTCTCTAGGGTAACGACCGATGGCACTCTTAACTCCGAAAAACTCACCGAGTTTTACATCCTCTTTCAGCTCCACACCGTTGATATTCGTGTAAGTTAGTACAACACGACCTTTTTGTAGTACAAAGATATCCTCCGCCTTGTCTTTCTCGAAGTAGACGATGGAACCTCCTTTGTAATTACGAACTATGGGACCTGACAACTCATGCCTCGCTTGCGCTTCATTTTCAAAAATTAGGTAAAAAAGCCAAACTCTTTTTATAACCGACGCTGTCAGAAACTTGTTTCAAGAGTTTTTTTGGTGAACCAGCTACCAATTTTGTATTTCCATCAATGGATAATTCTTCTGTTTCTAAACCGAAACGAAGAAAGAGTGACTTGTATTCTTGTGACCCATAAATCGGATATCCATCGATCACAACCAAATCAATCTGTTTCCATGATAGATCGGATACATTGATTTCTTTTGTATTTTTATCATCGTTGATTATAAGTAAATCTGCAGAAAGGCCTGGCATAAGTGCATCTGGATTGCCTAATCGAAATGCTTTCCTTGGGTTTTCTGTAATCATTTTGAGTAATGTAGATTCTGGTAATTCTTCCCCATACAACCCAAAGTAAATTGATTTTGCTGTTTTTAATTCTTCGAGTAAATGAACAGATCCACTGGGTGAATAATCTGTCCCCAAACATACGTTAACTCCCATATCTAAAAAAAGTTTGATATTGGTTGTTTTTCCAAATATATGAAGGTTGGAAGTAGGGCACCATACAACGGAGGCACCTTTTTCTACAATTTTTTCCACTTCCTTTTGTCCAAAAGGTAAACAATGGACAAGTACAGAATGTCCGCCAAGAGCATCCATTTTTTCTAAATATCGAAGGGATTGTTTCGAGTCATCATCGAGTCCTTCGGCCAGATGGGTCACAAAAGGAAGTCCTGCGTGTTCTGCCATTCGGTATTCTAGTGCCGGGCCTTCGCCCCAACCCAAACTATAATTTCCAACAGAATGGGCTAAAGTGTAATCGGAGATCAGTTTTACCGGAAGGATCCCTCGAAATGGATTTTGAACATGATGAGGAATATGATCAAAGACTGTTGTGACACCTGCAAAAAGGTTTTTATAAGCACCGAGGTAATATAAAATTTCAGGATCCACTTGTTGGCGTTCGGCAAAAACTCCTGAACTTTTATATAAGTTGTCATAGGACAACCAAGACTGGTGTTTTTCTGTTCCTCCTACTTTGGGAAGGTAACTTGCGAGTAAGTGGTCATGGGAATTGATAAAACCTGGATAGAGTTTTTTCCCCTTCAATGATAGAGTGATTGTATCTGGTTTTGGAGAAAGAGAGGAATCAACCGCTGTGATTTTTTCCCCTTCCAAAAGAAGATCCAAGGTTTCTAGTTTTCCGTTGCGATAAATAGAACCTGATTGGAATAGGACAGAGTTTGTCATTAGATTCCGTTCTCCAGAATTCGTTCGGGATTTAGACTTTGTTTTTGTTTATTCACTTGGAAGTAGAGGCCTTTGTCTTTGGATAAAATTCCGAGTCTGTCTTTTGATTTCACTTGTTGGCCTTCTGTGACTTGAATTCGTTCTAGGTTTCCATACACAGTATAGAGACCATTTGGGTGTTCTAGAACCACAAAATTTTCATACCCATCCATATAATCTAGGTGTACTACTTTTCCTGGAAGGCTAGCTCGTACAAGTGATGAAGTTCCTCTTTGTAATTGAATCCCTTTATGGGGATCATAAGTGAGTTCTGAAAACTTCTTTAGGACTCGTTCTTTCCTCTCCAACGGGTAAGAAGGTTTTTCTTTGATAAGGGATTCTGGGGAGATGGAAACCTTCTCATTCTCTTTTGGGATTCGCAGTAGTTCTCTTTCGTAGAGATTTTCAGTGGTAGTGCGACCATTTAACTTGGCTAAGGTTTCAGCAGAGATTTTGAATTTTCTAGCAATCCCAAACCAGGAATCCCCTTTCACCACACGGTAAGAAGATGGAATTTCGGGTTTTTGACTTTGTTTGGCAGAAATGGGGGAGAGAAGAGAAATACCCAAAAAGAATAGAATGTATCGAAGTTTTCGCATTCGCCGTCCCTTCTAAATGTATCGACAGCTAAAAGAGAGAGGGCAATAAAAAAGGCGGGAGAACCCGCCTTTTCCAAGATTGAACTTGAGTAAGAATGGTGATTATTCTTCGTCTTTGTTGTTAACCTTGTATTTTTTCATAAGCTCGTCTGCTACGTTTCTTGGAACAGGAGCATACTTGGAAAATTCCATAGCAAACTCCGCTTTTCCTTGAGTAGAAGAACGAAGAACAGTGGAGTAACCAAACATGTCCGCTAGTGGAACTTCCGCTTCGATCTTAGCATAACCGTTTTCTTCAGTTGTGTTTAAGATCATACCACGTCTTTGGTTGACAGAAGCAAGGATTGCACCTTGGAATTCTGTAGGACCTTCTACTTCCACTCTCATGATTGGCTCTAAGATAATAGGAGCTGCTTTTCCGAATCCTTGGCGGAATCCGTAACGAGCACCAATTTGGAATGCCATATCCGATGAATCCACATCATGGTAAGCACCGTCATTGATCACACAACGAACTCCGATGATAGGGAATCCGATGAGAGATCCTCTTTCTAAACAAGAACGGAAACCTTTATCACAAGATCCGATGTATTCGCGAGGGATGGATCCACCCACGATTTTATCTACGAATTCGTAATCCTTTCCTTCTTCTTGTGGGATTGGTTCGATGAAACCAGCCACACGAGAGAACTGACCTTGACCACCCGTTTGTTTTTTATGAGTGTAATCAAAGTCTGCAGACTTAGTGATGGTTTCACGGTAAGCAACCTGTGGTGCTCCAGTGACCAGATCCACACCGTATTCACGTTTCATACGTTCGATGTATACTTCGAGGTGAAGTTCTCCCATCCCTTTGATGATGGTTTGACCAGACTCTTTATCAATTTCTGTTTGGAAGGTAGGATCTTCCTTAGTGAAACGGTTGAGGGCCTTCGCAAGGTTTGGAAGTTGTTTTGATTCTTTACATTCAATTGTAAGAGAGATCACCGGGTTTGGAACAAACATGGACTCCATAGTCACTTTTGCTTTTCCATCAGTGAAAGTATCCCCGGAAGCACAATCAATACCGAATAGAGCTACGATATCTCCAGCTTCTGCTTTCGAAATATCTTCCATATCGTTTGAGTGCATACGAACAAGACGTCCAATGTTGTGGCGTTTGTTGTTAGACGAGTTGTAGATCGTCATACCTTTTTCAAGTCTACCTTGGTAAACACGAACGTAAGTTAACTGGCCATAACGACCGTCTTCTAGTTTGAATGCGAGACAAACGAGTGGTTTCTCTGGATCTGATTCTAAATTGAATTCGTTTTCTTCGTTTCCGATTTCTTTTGCTTTGTTCTCAACATCATAAGGAGATGCAAGGTAATCAGCAACTCCGTCTAGAAGTCTTTGAACCCCTTTGTTTTTAAAGGCAGAGCCCATAAATACAGGAACAAACTTAAGAGCAAGAACACCACGGCGAATCGCTTCTCTGATTCGAGCTTCTGTCGGTGCACCTTCTAACATTTCTTCAGTAAGTTCATCACTGAAAAGAGAAACTGCATCAAGAAGTGCTTCGCGTTTTTCGTTTGCTTGGTCTTTTAACTCATCAGGGATATCTGTGATTTTGATATCTTGTCCGTTTGGACCTTCGAAATAATACGCTTTCATTTCCACTAGGTCAACAATCCCTTTGAGATCGTTTTCTAAACCAATAGGAAGTTGAACAGCATGAGCATTAAGATGGAGTTTTTCACGAAGTTGTTCGATGACTCTCCAAGGGTTAGCACCTGTACGGTCAAGTTTGTTGATAAAGGCAACACGTGGAACGCTATAACGTTTCATCTGACGGTCTACAGTGATGGACTGAGACTGAACACCAGCAACCCCGCAAAGAACCATAATCGCAGAGTCAAGTACACGTAGAGAACGTTCTACTTCGATTGTGAAGTCAACGTGACCTGGAGTATCGATGATGTTGATGGTAATGTCTTTCCAAGTTGCATAAGTTGCTGCTGATTGGATAGTGATCCCTCTTTCTCTTTCGAGGTCCATACTGTCCATAGTCGCACCCACACCGTCTTTACCACGAACTTCGTGAATGGCATGAATTTTGTTCGTATAAAATAAAATACGTTCAGTAAGGGTTGTTTTACCCGAGTCAATGTGTGCGGAAATTCCGATGTTACGGATTCTTTCCAATTTAGGGTCGCGTTTTGTTTCTGTCGCAGAGGTCATATTTTCCTCAAAAATAAGGTTAGAGTTGAATTGATTCTACCAAAATCTGAAATAGACTGCGTTTGTAAAGTACTTGGGATTTTTGGTCAAAGGGAAAATCCTGGAGAAAGTAGAGATTAGGGGAATATGCCACTAGCGCGTTTCAATCGATTTTTTCGAACATTGTCTTTTGCCCGAGTGGTCTGTTTGGGCTTTTTTGCCGCCATTCTAATTGGTTCGGTTGCCCTCTATATTTCTGAAGAAGGAGAACTATCCTATGTGGACAGTTTTTATCTTTCCGCTTCCTCTATTTGTGTGACGGGCCTCTCCCCAGTCCCTCTTTCGGGTCTCAATCCATCCACTCATTGGATTATGCTTTTTCTCATCCAACTCGGTGGTCTTGGAATCATCAGTTTTACCGTGATCGTCGGATTTCTCATCACCCAAGGAATTTCTAGAAACGCTCGTTTCAAAGCCTTTGTGGGTGCTGCCATTGATACCCAGGCAGAAACCGAGTCCCTTGATACAAATGAAGTGAATCGGATGTTACTTTCTATTATCAATATCTCCTTTTCTTTGGAGATTTTAGGTGCGATCGGACTTTACCTGCATATGCCGGATGGAGTGGAGGGGGGGAACACTCGTTGGTTTTTTTCCATTTTCACTGCAATCTCTTCTTTTAACAACGCTGGGTTTTCGATCACAGATGATTTGAGTGCCTTACGTTTAGATCCCTTTTCTTTATATATCGTGTCAGGGCTTGTGATCTTTGGAGGGATAGGATTTCCCGTGATCATCCTTCTGGAAAAATTCCTACTCACTGTTTTTGTTCGGATTGTTTACCGAATCGAAGTGATGGCAGAAACTCTGATGATGGAAAAAGCATTAAAAACCGGGAATGTTCCGAGACTTTTGTTACTTCCCGCTCAGTTTTCTGCATTTTTAGAAAACCGCTTAGGTGATTATAATAAACATTTAAGAGGGGAAACTACAAGAATCCAATCTAAAGTTCTTGTTTATGGATCTTCCACCTTGTTATTGTTTGGTGCTATTGGTATTTATTTTTTAGAAAGGTCCAATCCTCATACTTTTCATGGAATGGCTCTTGTTGATAAAATCTCCAATGCCTTTTTTATGTCTGTCTGTTCTCGTACAGCTGGATTTTCTACAATGGATCTGGGCCATTTGAATGATGCTACTGTTATTATCATTACTGTGCTTATGTTTATTGGTGGTGGTCCCCAAGGAACTGCCGGTGGTATTAAAATTACCACCTTTGTACTGTTACTTGCCTATTTGAAGAACGTGATTCAACCATCGAAACCGGTAATGTTATTCGGAGAGATAGTGTCTAAAAATTCAGTTGCTGTTGCCATTCGAGTGTACTTTCTTGCCACCATTGCTTTGGCGTTTATCTTTATTTTTCTTGGGATTTTGGACCAAAACCAACATTCCTTACACGTTATCTTTTTTGAGCTGATTTCTTCATTTTCCACAGTTGGTTTTAGTTTGAACCTCACCTCCCAATTGGGAGATATCGAAAAGTTGTTTTATGCAGCTGTGATGTATGTGGGTCGGGTAGGGATTTTTACTGTTCTCATTGCCGCCACAGGTCATTCTGGAGTTCCTAAGATGGGAACGATTGACGATGGCGTGAAGATCCAAGTCGGTTAGAATGGACATAAAAATCAGTTTTAGTATTTTGAGGAAGGTTCAGACTTGGTATTTGTGAAATTACGCATTCGAGATCTATTTTTTTCGCCTTGGAAACCTCCACTTTTGACCAATCCAGAACTGGAATTTGAGAAACAAAAAGAGATTCAAAAAAAAGGCCTATCGCAATTGGAATCCCGATTGGAATCAATAGAACTTCTTTTGACAAGTGATAAATGGGAAGATGCAAAACTTCTATTCCATCAACTCACTTATGACTTAGTCAATTTTCAATTACAAAGAACAGGTCAGAAAGAAATTCCCTTCGGAGCAAACCTCTCCAGTTTCTCTATTCCAGAGTCGGATCGTAAATCAAAACCATTTCGTTTTTTAGAATTTTCGGACAAACTTTCTGAACTCAAAAATACGGAACTCGACAAGATTTTGACCTTTGCCATTGATACTTATGAATTCCTTTTGGAAGAATCTAATAAAGAATTCAAATCACGTTTAATGACGACCCTTGATTCCTTTCGTTTGATCAAACGAATTCGCATTTTACTGGTTAGTTTGGTATTTACTTTTAGTTTTGTGAGTTTTTTCTATTACCAATACAAATACCCGGTAATGAAAGATCAATCGATCAAGTTGTATACTTTTGTAAGTAAGGAAAATCAGCAGACTTCCGAATCTCGGGTGGTGTCATTGCCCGTATTAAAAAAAGACATTGGCAATTGGGTTGAATATGAATTTCCTCTTGATGAATCTATGTCTTCCTTTGGCGGATTACGTATCGATCCTTTAGAGCAGAGAGGAATTCGTTTCGTTTTGGATCAAATTAGTATTTGGGATTCTAAAGGAAAAGAAATCTACTCTAAACGGATAATCGTCAGCCCGAATCTGTTGCCGGAAGATTACCAGGATTTTTTGAAAATTGTGGATGTTAAAACTGCCAGCAAACAAATGCCAGGTGAGATTGTGGAAATGATCACAACTGGATCGGATCCTCAAATCCAATTGGTATTCGCAACCTTAAATGATGCAAAAATCATTAAATTAAAAATGAAATACATTGAAGCCCATAAAGTGAAGAAAAAATGATCTACCTATATCTCAAATTAATGCGAGTCCCTCAGTGGGTGAAAAACATTATCCTTTTTGCAGGATTGATTTTTTCTAAAAAAATCTTTGAACTTCCTTCATTAACAAAAGTTTGTTTGGCTTTTCTTTGTTTTTCTCTAGTGGCCAGTTGCCAATATGTGTTTAACGATTTTTTAGACCAAAAAGAAGACGCAAAACATCCTGAGAAAAAAAATCGACCACTTGCAAGTGGAGAACTTGATTCCGGAATTGCTTTGGCCATCACCGGAGTGATATTACCCGTGGCGTTAATTGGTGCTTATAAATTGTCACCAGTTTTCTTTTACCTAACCATCTTTTACCTTCTTTTCAATATGTTATATAGCAAAGTTTTAAAACATATTGTGATTTTGGATGTGATGAGTATCTCTATTGGATTTGTTTTACGTGCCATAGCCGGTGCCGTAGTCATTGGAGTCGAATTTTCTCACTGGTTATTACTTTGTACTTTTATGTTGGCTCTCTTTTGGGGATTTTCCAAACGTAGGGGAGAGATTAATATTTTAAAAACAGATGCCGGCAAACATAGAAAGATTTTAGAAGAATATTCTATTGAGTTCCTGGATTTGATGATGGCTGTTGTTGCCACCTTAACTCTTGTCAGTTATGTGATGTACACAGTGAGTGCTGAAACTGCAAAAAGTTTAGGAACCCCATATATGGTGTACACAGTTCCTATTGTGGTTTATGCTATCTTTCGTTCATTATACATTATCTATATTAAGAACATGGGTCATAACCCGACCAAAGCCATTCTCACCGATGTGAGTGTTTTGGTCTCTGGGTTTATTTGGCTCCTTCTCATCTTATTTTTGATGTTTGGGAACTTATCCGGCCAACCACCAGTCTTACAATAGAGACTATGAAAATTTGGAAGCAGTTACCGTATGGCTGGAAGGTGGTCTTCGCCTTTGTTTTCTTTTTTTCGACCACCCTTTGTTTTGCTTACTTTAAGGGTAGGGACACACGTCCCGGGGTTCCCATCGAAATTCTTGCAACTACCCCTACCGAAGCCAATTCATGGAAAGGCCACCCGAAGGTAGTTTATTTTTGGGCGACCTGGTGCACCATTTGTAAGGCCTATGCCCCCATTCTCGAGGCCAATTTGAACTTTTTGCCAAAATCCACCATCTTTCTTTCTGTCCTAGAAGCTGAGGATTCTTTGGAAACCAAAGAAATTATGGCCGAACTCACACCTGAATCCAAACATCCCATTTATGCCGCCAACTACCGAATCCTAAAAGAATGGCGAATTTCGGCCTATCCTACAACGGTTTTTTTAAACGGAAACGGGGAGGTAGTCTTTTCTGATACGGGAATTCTAAGTCCGATTGGATTTTGGCTCCGCACTTTTCTTTTGCGCTTTTTATAAATTGTCGATGATATAACATGGATTCTTCCTTCAAACCCAAACCGCTTTTGAATAAGTCGGAACTCCGACAAATCAAACGCAGTAAAACTCGGGTCGAAGGAAAGAAGGTCATCACTGATGACGTTAAAAAACTAAAATCACTCAAAGTCACACCGGAACTGAGTTTCCAAGAATCCATCGATTACTACAAAGAACCAATTTGGATCGAATACTACATTCCAAAAGAATCCCGATTTGCTTTCGAAACAAAATATCTTTTTATTCTGCTCGTAGATCCAAAAATCACAAATGATCCGAGTGATGCGGAAAGAAAACGGGCCTCGGTCAATCGTGAAATTGTAGATGTGTTTGCTTATATGGAATCTCATCCCGATGCCATAAGGCTCATTGAAGATTCGTATCATTCCACAATTTCGATGCATGAAACAGTCCATCATATCTTCAAAGCTTACAAAGAAACTGGGGCCACAGAAGATTTAAAAACTGCCTGTTATCTAACAGAAGCATTACTTAAATACGAACCAACCATTGCAGGTCTTACATACTTTCGTGACTATGTTATCTATAACTTAAATTTTTTCATTCGCACTTTGAATCGTTTGAAGATTGAGTTTGCCTTGGAAGATGCTACAGTATCTCTTCTCATCAAACGCCGGAATGAACTTTGGGAAATGGAACACCGCGAAGAAGACGAAGATTTTGATTTGTTAGCGGCTCTCTTTTTTGAACAAGCTTTCCCAAATCGTGGGGCCGGTGAACTTTCTAGCGATGATATGTTACTCTTCGAATGAGTTTGTTCGTTACAAAAACCAATGAAATAAATCTAATAAATTATGAATTTGTGGGAACAGTTGTTTTTTCTTTAGAACTGTTGTTTCTGTTAATTGCATAGCGATGGGAATTTGTTTTTCTTGGAATGTAAAACTGAGTTTGGAAACTGATTTTGATGTCTCTTTCCAATCAGTGAATCCGTTGGATTCTTCGGAAAGTGGAAAACTATTCAATAATATATCCCAGAAATCTGACCAAGAAACAAGAACTTCCGATATGGTTCCAATTCCTGTTTTTAAATCTCTATAGAGATGTTCTTTCATAAAGTCTTTGATTCCAATGGATAAAAACTGTTTTTCTCTCTTTAGTTTCGCGAGTTCAGGAATGACGGTTCTTGGATCTAATACATCCCAATCCAAAATGAGAAAATGGCATGGTCCTGTTTGGATTCGTTTTAAAAGAAACTCCATATTCCCTTCCGTAAATACAGTTTGACCCATCGTTTTCAAAAACACTGACAGTTGTTTGTCGAAAATAGGATTTTTTGTGTAAACAACCCAAGTCAATTTTGACATACCCAAGGTATTCATAGGCAGAGTGTGAATTTCTGAATATGATTTTTCCCAAAGTAACGAAACACCTATGTTTTTATAAATTTCTTTATCCTCTTTTGTAAAATTACCACATAATATTGGTTCGATGCTCCAATCGAGTAGTTCTTTTGCAATTTCAGGAGTTGGTTTGGAGAAAAGACGAATAGAATCTGGATAGTCTTTCCAAGTTTTCTGTGTACATTCTTTTACGACGAATCCTTGTACTTGTAACCATGCGGTGATCAGGTTTTTTTCTGAGTCAGGAACTTGTGTCAAAACAGCACCGAATAGAGAGTCCATTACGATTGTATTTTAGTTGACCCCCTAGGCTTGAAAGTCATTTTAAAAAGCATCTCCGATGAAGCTCCTCAAGCGATACGCAAACCGTAGGCTCTATGATCCAGAAACCAGCTCCACCATCACTTTAGAAGATGTGGCCAAGATGATCATCGGGGGAGAAGAAATCAAAGTCCAAGACAATATGACTGGAGAAGACATCACTCCTAAAATCTTAGGACAAACCTTTCTCAAGGTCAGTTTGGGGCAAAGAAACGAAGATTTTTCTAATTTTATGTTAACCTCTCTCATTCGAGAAACGGGTAGGGATGTTTCGGGACTCTTCGAACGTTTGATTCTCGGTGGCATCGGTGCTAACTACCTTACCTCGGAACGCCTGGAGAAAATTGTTACCTCTATGGTGGAACTTGGGGAATTGCAGGAAGCGGACTTTAGCAATTATCGCGAAGACCTGTTACGTAAAATGGCTTCTCGAGCCAGCGAAAAAAAAGAACAGATCCAAAGGGATTTGGAAAAATTCAGCCAGTCCATTTTGGAAGAAAACAAGGCTACTCTTGGCGATCTTTCCGAAAAATTAAAAGAAGTCGCAGAAAAATTAAAAGAAAATTAGCGAGAATCGGTTAGAATGGCCACCCCGTGAGGTCATTTAGAATGGTTCGAAAGATAGGCTGGTATTTCATTTTTCTTTTGGTTCCTTTTTCCCTTTCTGCAGAGAGTGAAGAGCGGTTTTTCGAGATTCAACGTACACGTCTTTCCTCTTCCAATCTTATCGAGGTTCGGGATGCGATAGACCAACTTACCTTTGTTAAATCGAATCAAGGGATTCGTGATATTATATCGGTGATGGAAGGGGCTCCTAATTTTCCAACAAGTCCGGGGAATCTACCTGCTGTTAAATTTTATGCTGCTAAAGCTTTGGGAATCAAAGGAGACAAACTTGCGGTTCCTCATTTGGTCAAAACCTACCAAAAGGAGTCTGTCAACATTGCCGAGCACAATCCTCCGAAAACAAGAACTTGGAAAGATGGAGTTGCCGATAGTCGTTCTCTTTCCAGTCCTTATTTTTATGAAGATGGAGAGATCCCGATCACTCTTACTTGTGGAGAGATCTTAAGAGCCTTAGGTTCTTTACCTTTAACTTCAGAATCGGAATCAACAATCAAATCGGCCCTTATCAGCCCCAATTTTTATCTTAGAAGTTCTGCAGCAGACGCAATTTATCTTTCTCGTAAAAAAGAGGCGTTACCCAATTTAGTCGAGGCTCTTGGTAAGGAATCGGTACCCTACGCAAAAATTTCCATCTTATCAGCAGTGGTGGGACTCGAACGATTGCCAAATCAAAACTACAAAGCGGTTTTGGAATCACTGACGGACACAGACCCAGAAGTTCGCGCCAAAGCATCGGATGCCCTCCGTAGATTGGACTTCCGGATTTCGGCACCTTACTTAGAAAAGGTGATTCAGTCTGAAAACGACCCTAAGGTCTTAAAACAAATGAAATCTGATTACCAATTTCTCGTTTCCTTTCATACCCCGTAAGTTTTCTTTATTTTCATTGTGGACAAATCCGCTTTTTCTCTTAAAATGTGACAGAGCGGAGAAATTATGAAAATAAATAGCATTCTAGAAGCCATCGGAAATACACCTCACGTAAGATTGTCGCGACTTTTTGGAACTGACCATGAAGTTTATATGAAACTCGAAAGACAAAATCCTGGTGGATCCATCAAAGACCGGATTGCTCTTGCGATGATCGAAGAAGCTGAGAAATCAGGAAAATTAAAAAAGGATTCTTTTATTGTCGAACCAACTTCAGGAAATACCGGAATTGGTCTTGCGATGGTAGCAGCTGTTAAAGGGTATGCTATCACTCTCGTTATGCCTGAACATATGTCTGTAGAAAGAAGAAGGATTATGGCAGCCTACGGTGCTAAGTTTGAATTAACACCTAGAGAAAAAGGAATGCCGGGAGCGATTGCAAAAGCACAAGAAATTGTTGCAGCCAATCCAAATGCTTGGATGCCGCAACAGTTCGAAAACGAAGCGAACATTGCAGTTCATAGAGAAAAAACAGCAGAAGAAATCGCAAAAGATTTTCCAGAAGGTTTGGACTATATCATCACTGGAGTTGGTACGGGTGGTCATATTACTGGATGTGCGGAAAATTTAAAGAAGAGATTTCCTAAACTAAAAGTATTTGCTGTGGAACCAGAAGGTTCTCCTGTTCTTAGTGGTGGAAAACCTGGCCCACACCCGCTCCAAGGAATTGGTGCTGGATTCATTCCTAAAAACTGTAAAACAGAATTACTCGATGGAATCATCACTGTTGGGAAAGACGAAGCTTTCACTATGGCTGTTCTTGCTGCTAAAAAAGAAGGAATTTTTATCGGAACTTCTTCTGGTGCCAGTCTTGCTGCGGTTTCAAAAAAACTAAAAGAAATTCCTGCAGGTTCTAAGGTTCTTACTTTCTGTTATGATACAGGAGAAAGATACTTATCTGTAGAAGGTCTTTTCGTTTAATAGGGATTTACAATCACCAAACTTTTAATAGTCGAATCACCGACAAAAGCAACAACAATCGCTTCTTATTTAGATAAGGATTGGGTTGTTGTTGCTACCAAAGGTCATATCAAAGACCTTCCAACCAAATCCTATGGGATTGATTTTCAAAATTCATTTGAACCGGAATATGAATGGTTAAAAGGTAAAAAAACTGTTTTTTCCGCGATTAAAACCAAAGCAAAATTAGCTTCCATAATTTATATTGCTAGTGACCCTGATCGCGAAGGGGAAATTATCGCCAAACATTGTTTTGATGAATTAATTAAACTAAAAAAACCTATCTTTCGACTTCGTTTAAAAGAAATCTCTAAAACGGAAGTTGACCGTCAGATCAAATTAAAATCTGGTTTGGATTTGGCAGAAATTGAATCACAAATTGCGAGAAGAATTGTAGATCGAATTTTTGGATTTGAGGTTTCACCTGATTTATGGAAACAATTAAAAATTTCTTCCTTATCGGCAGGACGTGTTCAATCCACCGTCTTACATTGGATCTGTGAAAGGGAAAGGGAAATTCAAAACTTTTCCAAAGAAATTTACTACCAATTAAAATTACAAGGCTCTGTTTCTGGTGAGTCTGTGGATTTGGACCACCAAACAAAAGATAAATTAGATTCTAAATCGATCCAAAAAGTCCTTGCGGATATAGGAATTCTGCCGGAACCAAATCGGTTAAAAGAAATTCTATTGTCCGAGATCAAAAAGAAAAATATCAAACGAAATCCCCCTCCGGCATTTTCGACAGCAAGTTTACTTGAAACCAGTTTCCGTGTTTTAGGTTTTGATTCCAAAAAAACAATGAAAATAGCTCAGACGCTCTTTGAGGGAAAATCCATTGGTTCTGGAGAACGAATTGGACTGATCACTTATATGCGTACGGATAGTACTCGTGTGTCCGATTCGAAACGTGAGTTAGGAGTGAGTTACTTAAAAAAACATTTTCCTAGTTTGGTTTTGGAAGGATCCATCACTCCTAAAAAACAAAAAAAATACTCGCAAGATGCTCATGAAGCCGTGATTCCCATTCATCCCGATTATAGTCCAGAGACAATTGGTTCTTATTTATCTAATGAAGAAAGAAGTTTGTATGCCTTGATTTGGGAACGTTTTTTGACATCTCTAATGAAGCCAGAGTTAGGTGAAGAAACCGTTTATGAATTCCATAAAAATAATCATGTTTTTATCTATAAAAATGAATTCATCACAGATTCTGGATTTAAAGCCTTTGGAAAAAGAGATCAGAAAAAACATTCGAAAAAGTTTGATTGGAAAATCGGAGATCCGTTTTTATATGAGTCGCACTCTATCGAAGAAAAACAAACGGAACCACCCGTTCGGTACACACAAGGCAAACTAGTACAAAAGATGGAAGATACAGGTGTGGGACGGCCATCCACTTATGGAAGTATCATTGAAACCTTAAGAACAAGAAAATACATCGTAGAATACCATAAATCCATTGGACCAACATCGCTTGGAATGATAGTGGATGATTATCTTTTTCTTAATTTTCAAGAGATGATTGGAGAATCATTCACCAAAGACTTGGAAAACAAGTTAGACCAAATCACCGAAGATAAATCATCACGTATCAATCTGATCCAAAATTTTTATGATAGTTTGGTTGGTTTGTTGCGTACACCGAGAAAAAAATATACGAGTACGGAAAGAAAATATCCAAAATACAAAGAAGAAACACTTCCCAGTACTTACGCAAAACCCAACCCAAATCGTTCCGCGAAGATAAAGGCCTCTACAACTAGAATTTCCATCCCCACAGAGCAGACGAATGCAAAACCTTGTCCCGTTTGCAAAGAAGGTGTGGTGAAAACGAAACTAGGCAAAAAAGGAAAAACCATTTATTTTTGTTCTCGTTACCCGCATTGTGACTACATCACCTATGAATCCTAAACCACCTAAACAAAAGAAAACTTTGATTCTTGTGAATTTAGGTGGTCCAAGGTCTACCGAGGAAATTGAAGTTTTTTTAACGGATTTGTTTACCGATCCCTATGTTTTTGATTTGCCCTTACCTGAATTTTTACGCCTTCCTCTTGCTCGTTTTATTGCAAAGAAACGAACTCCGAAGGTAAAAAAAACTTACGAGTCAATGGGATTTGGTGGCGGATCCCCTTTGGTATCTGAAACTGAAAAACAAGCGAAAACTCTTGAAAGTATATTAAATCAAAAAACAAATATTGATTGGATCGTAAAAATAGCGATGACTTGTGGGTATCCACATATCCGTGATCCCGAATTTGAGAAACCAAGTCCAGATACCATCTATCTTCCGTTATATCCTCAATATTCGCGTTCGACAGTTCTTTCCACTCTCAATCATTTGGAAAAAAAATTTAAGGAATGCCCTGCTGGGAGTGGGGGTTATGTTCCAACATTTTCATTGGATCCAAAGTTCCATAAAATCTCTGCTAAATTCATTTATGAATTCTTTAATGGTGAATTGAACTCAAAAGATTTTTTGCATTTTCCGAAAGAAAAACCAAACATCGATTGGAAAGGTTTGGATTTGGTTTTTTCAGCTCATGGTGTTCCCATGCGACTCATTCATAAGGGTGATCGGTATATGCAGGAAATTGAATCCTCTGTAAAAGGAATTACAGAACAACTTCGATTGTTTGGCTTTCGGGGGAACACTTATATCTCTTATCAAAGTAAGGTGGGGCCAGCAAAATGGACGGAACCAAGTTCTATATCAATGATTGAGTCCCTTAGTCAAGAAGAGAAAGAAATTGCTGTTTATCCCATTAGTTTTGTAAGTGATCATTTAGAAACTTTAGAAGAGATTGGTGAACAATTTAAAGACATTGCTTTAAAATCAGGTGCTAAGTCTTTTACGAGGATTCCTGCTTTTGGCACCTACCTTCCGTTTATGGAATATTTGGCAGAAAGAGTGTTGGTCGGAGATTCTTCAATCCACCATTGTATTTGTAAGGAAATGGGGGGGGAATCACTCCCTACTTGTCGATTCAAATAAGGATCTAAGTCCTATTCCTTTTCTGTAATTTCCATAAAACCGAATGTCGATTCCATAAGATATCCATTCAGACTCTAATACATCCAAGCTTTGGTTGAAGATAAATAATTTTCTATCATAGGCAGGAAACACTCCGCTCCAAGAAGTAACGTAAACGGCGACAGATGGATCTAATTTTTTTGTCACCAATTCACGATCTTTTTCAAGAATAGATTCCCAAGTCTCTGTAAGATTTTCTTTGGCTGTTTCTGGATAAATCCAAGTTTCTGAATGAAGTGCTTCTTTGGCTCTTCCAGAAAAAATATCGGAATTGGATAAAACTCCGAGGGCACGAATTCCTTCGTTTTTTGCAAAAAGGATTCCGAAACATGGTTTCTTTGTTAGGTGGTTTTTTCCAAATCTAGTAATCGTGGTGATGGAAAGTAAATTGGGAGATGCGTGGGTTTGGATTTTATTACCAAGCAGTGGAATTAGATTTTTTAATGAAATACAAATTCTAATTTTGCCTTTTAGTTTTAAAATTTCGTCCAATGACTCGAATTTAAAGTTTGTTTTGATTTGAATTTTTGATTCTAAATAATGAACCAAATGGTTTACCAAATCACCCATTCCATTGGGAAAGGAAACGGTTCCGTAAGATTTTTTACCGTTTTTTTTCATTTCTTCCAAAATGGTTTTTGTTCCCGATCCATCCCATTTGGAAAAAATTGATTCTGCTTGTAGGGCCTCTAACCTCGTTCCATAAATACCACCTATTGCTGGTTCAATGATGTTTTTGGTTACGGAAGATCCAAACATATTAGTTGCCCAGGTTTCCAAGTTTTGATTTGTTTCGAATTTGATTTTTTTAAATGCAATGGTAAACAGTAGTTTTATGCCTGTTAGTATTGAGATGGGTAATCTGGAAAGTTTTCTGTTTACCCAAAAGTATCTTCTTTTGGCAGCTTTGTTGGGAAAGAGTGGCGTAAGTCCAATATCCGCAAACATGGATTTCATTTCATCAGTCAGTAAAACCCCATTGGCGGCTTGTTCCACAAGTCCTTCTGGAACTTGGTTGGTTCCAATCACTCCACCTAGTTTTTCGGAATGTTCATATAAAGTTACAGAATCACCTCGTTTTGTATGATGGTAGGCAAGGAATAATCCGGTAATCCCCCCACCAACAATATGAACCCGTTCCGTCATATGGCTTTTGAGAAGACTGGCTTTGTCGGTTGGCTTAATTGTAATTTTTCATCAAAGGCCATTGCAACAATTCTTAAAAATGGTTTTCCTAGTTCAGTAACACTAAGTGTGTTCCCTTGCCAACGAATCAAACGATCAGATTCCATTTCTTGTAAAAAGTTTGTGACATGTGATTTTATATCGTTTGGTACATTTACTTTCCAGGCAGTCATTAGATCTAAAATTAATTGTTTGCGAATCTGGTCGGAATGGTTGAGTTTGTGTCCACGTAAGATTGGGATGGTTCCTTCCGATATAGATTTTCTATATTTCATTTCTAGTTTTTGGTTTTGGAAAAAAACATCAGGTGTTTCCGAAATAGAAGAAGATCCAAGGCCTAACATAACATCTGTTTTTGATTCACTATACCCCATAAAATTTCTATGAAGTTTGTTCGAATGAAATGCCTTCCAGAGTTTGTCATGAGGAAGTGCAAAATGATCCATACCAATTTCTCTATAACCTTCTTTTTCTAACAAAGATCTGCCAATTTCATACAAATCCCTTTTTACGGTTGGTTCAGGGAGGTCTTTTTCTGTAAATAATCTTTGTGAGGCCTTGATCCATGGAACATGAGCATAAGAATAAAATGCAATCCGATCCGGTTTCAGTTCCAATGTCCTTTCGATCGAGTATTTCATGGAATCCAATGTTTGTTTTGGTAGACCATAAATCAGATCAAAATTGATGGAATCAAATCCAAGAGCTCTTGCTTCTAAAGTGATGTTTTCTGTTAATTCAAAAGGTTGGATTCTGTTGACTAACCTTTGCACTTCAGGATCAAAATCTTGAACTCCCAAACTAATCCTTCTAAATCCTAGTTTTTGTAAAAGTTTTAGTTGAGAAACTCTTGTCCTTCGTGGGTCCACTTCGATGGAATATTGCGGATCTTTCGCTGGATTTAGTTTGTTAAGAATGAATTCAATGGTTGATTGTAAATTATAGTCTGAGAGGTAAGTAGGGCTTCCTCCTCCCAAGTGAAGTTCACTTAAATTTTTTCCCTTTAAGTTTGAAACTTTTTCAGTGTATAACTCTAATTCATTTTTAAGAGCAATAACATAAGGTTCTTCAACTGTATGATTTTTGGTTATCGAAGTATTACATCCACAAAAGGTACAAAGTGTTTCGCAAAATGGAATGTGAAGGTATAAAGTCAGTTTTGATTCTTTCGGAGTTAGGTGAGTTTCGAGTGATTGGATACATTCGTCTAAAGTAGGGGAATCTGTCCAATAAGGGACGGTTGGATAACTTGTATATCTGGGAGCCGGCGTGTCGTATTTTTCCAGTAGGCCTTTCATTCGCTAAATACCTTTCTTGTTTCTTCGATAAGTAGGTGAATTGAACTTTCAGGCGTGAATTGTAAAACTCCATGCCCAAGGCCTGCCACCCATCCCTTTCTTTCTTCTGGATCGAGGTCTTTGATTGGTAAAAGATATTCCCTTATTTTCTGTTTCAATATTTGATTGTCAGAAAATAAAAGTTCTTGGTCAAAATTCCCTTGTATAAAACCTTTTCCACCGAAGTTTTTTAATGTTTCTGGGATAGAAAACCGGTGGTCTACACCAAAGCCTGCTAAGTTTTGAATGGTTTGGATTTGCCTTATTTGTTCTTCTGTTGCATTTTTTGCATAATATCCAATTTGTTTAGGATAGAGTTTTGTAAATTCTGTCATCGGTTGTGTGACGTAGCGATGAAAATTATAAGGGTCTAACATACCGGCTGCAGTATCAAAAATCATTACAAGTTCTGCTCCACCTTGCAATTGTAATTCGATATTGTTTTTTAAAAGAGGGACAAGAATTGAATAAAACTCATCCACAAAGTTTTGATTGGTTTTGATAAAAGACATGTTCCCGTCGTGTTTACCAATGCTTGCATAAGTCATTAGTGTGAAGGGACCACCGACAAATCCGATTAAGGAAACATCTTTTGGTAATACTTCTCTTGTTCGAATGACTGCTTCTTTTTGAAACTTTAATCCTTCAATGGCTTCATTAGCAGGTTTTAAGCGTAATAAATCTTTTTCAGATTTGAGCGAAAAAGAAAGTTTAGGGCCTGGATCATACGTTAAACCCATACCCAATGCTTCTAAAGGAAACAGCAGATCAGAAAAAAGAATACTTACATCAAATCCAAATTCCTGGACTGGCCCTAGTGCGACCTCTGCTGCTAGTTCCGGTTGTTTACAGAGTTCCATAAAACTATAAGTTTCTTTCAGTTTCCGATAGTGTGCATGGTATCGTCCTGCTTGGCGCATGAACCATATTGGCGGAATGTTTTGTGGAACTAAATTGAGGGCATTTGTGAATCGTTCGTTTCTGAATTGAGTGGTAATCATATTTTTTTCTGTAATGCCTGTTTTGTTTTACTTAATGTAGTTTCTATAATTTCATTTGTATGGGCAGTTGATAAAAATCCAACCTCATACCCGCTAGGTGCTAGATAGACACCCTGGTCTAATAGTTTATGGAAAAAAATTGAAAACTTTGTTTTATGATCGGTTGGGATGTCTGCGATGGTTCGAACGGACTCCTTGGTTTTGCCTTTTAACCAATAGAGACTTCCGAAAGTAACTGCTTCCCAGCCTTCGTCTCCCGAATCTGCCAAAAGTTTCACAATCCCCGAGGTTAATTGTTTGGTTTTTGATTCCAAATCTGGATAGGGATTTTCATTCCATGCTTTGGTTAAGGTTTTTAGGCCTGCTCGCATTCCGATTGGATTGGCAGATAACGTTCCTGCTTGGTAAACCGGACCACTGGGTGCCACTAAATCCATCAGATCTTTTTTGCCTGCATAAGCTCCCACAGGAAAACCACCACCAATGATTTTTCCATAACAAACTAAATCGGGAGTGATGCCGGTAAGTCCTGCCATCCCTTGGAAGGAAACTCTAAATCCTGAAATCACTTCATCAAACAAAAGTAATACACCATACTTTGTTGTGAGTTCTCTACATTTTTTTAAGAATTCAGTTCTTTGAGGAAGGAGGCCATAATTTGCGGGAATTGGCTCAATGGCAAGGCAAGCAATCTCATTTCCTTGTTTTAGAAAGAGTTCCTCTAAAGCAATCTCATCATCTAACGGTAGTACGAGTGTATTTTGAATGATTTCTGGACCAATCCCTTTACTATCACTAGAACTGAGACCAGCAAGACCGGACCCTGCTTTCACTAGGAGTTGGTCTAAGTGGCCATGATAACAACCATCAAATTTTAGAATTTTACTTCTACCGGTTGCGGCTCGTGCCACACGAAGGGCACTCATGACCGCTTCCGTACCGGAGTTGACAAACCGGATTTTTTCTACCCAAGGAATTCTGTTTGTTATAAACTCGGCAAGTTCTAAGGAATATGGCTCACAGGCACCAAAGGACCAAGCCTTTCTCACTGTATCTTCTACGACTTCTTGGATCTCTGGATGTCTATGACCAAAAAGGAGCGGGCCGAAACTTAAACAGTAATCAATATATTCTTTTCCTTCAACTGACTTTAAATAGGCGCCGCTTGCTTCGCTAAAAAAAACAGGAGTACCTCCGACTGATGCAAAGGAACGAACAGGGCTATGAACTCCCCCTGGAACTACTTTTTTGGAACGAAGAAATAATTCTTCTGAATTCATGAATACAACCTTTTTGCAATCCTTGCACCGTAAGAAATTAAATAAGAAGAACCTGCTCTTCTAAATACATCCCAAGTTTCTTTGAGGCCCTCTTCAAAATTTAAAAATCCTTCTTTTGCTAAATAAACAAGACTAGCATACTCACCACTTACTTGGTAGGCACCAGTAGGAAGTCCTGTTTTTTCTTTGATGGGAGCAATGAGATCAATAGCGGTCATTCCTGGTTTGACCATGAGTAAGTCCGCACCTTCTTCTTTATCTCTAATGGAAGTGTGGATGGCTGTGTCACGATCGCGAACATCGAGTTGGTATCCGCTACGATCACCAAATTGTGGTGATGAATCAGCGGCACCGCGAAAAGGTCCATAGAAATTACTTTTGAATTTTGTGGAATAACTCATGATAGGAACCATAGTGTGTTCGTTTGCATCTAAGATTTTTCTATGAGAGCCGACTCGGCCATCCATCATATCACTCGGGGCAATCCCATCTGCACCGGCATCTGCATAAATGAGGGCCAGATCAGAAAGGCGTTTAAGTGTTAAGTCGAGATCGATATTTCCTGATTTGTGAAAGTGGCAACAATGCCCTGTAGTTGTCACCGAACAGATGCAAGTATCTAACCAGAGAAACATATCGGGAAATGTTTTTTTTATGGCGCTGATATTCGTATGGTAAAAGTTTTTTGGAAAACTTGTATCTGATTTGTCTTTAGGAACCATAAACAATAAAAATTGAGATACACCAGCTTTTAAGTCAGATTCAATTTGATGGAAAATAGATTTATTCGTGTCACGAAAAACATCGGGTAATCCTTTGATCGGTTCCTTTTCTTCAATGCCTTCTGCAAGAAAAAGTGGTTGGATCATTTTGTTTACATTAAGTGATCCAGTTTCACCTAAATTTCTTAAATATTGATTGGAGCGTAAACGCAGTGTTTGTTTTTTCATGGTTTTATATACCTTTCTATCCAAGAATCAAAAGATAATGATACAAAAACTCTGGTTCCTGAAGGTTCCTCACCTATTGTCTGTTTAATCTTCTTAAATGTCGATCCAGGGCCAACAAAGTGAATCACATCTAGTAGTTCTGGAAAACGTTTTGTGACGATATCAAACTCGGAGCCACTACGCCAATAAGCTGCTTTGATTTTCGAAGTATCAAAAGGAACTGGAATTTCCGGTGCTGAGACAAAGTAGGTCGGAATCACTGGATAGATACTATTGTGTTTATCAGAATCGACATGTGTGAGTTTTACAAAATTTGGTTTTCTACCTAAAAGGAGGTCTATCATCGGTGGTTCACTTTCACCTAATCCATCACAGGTGCCGTTTACCCAAAAACCTCTGAGAGCAAGGTCTTTCCAAGTTGATAGTCCTGCTGACCATAGTATTTGGTTTGTGGGGTTTACAGATAAATCTAATGGGAAGGCATAACCTCGTGATACAAATACATCAACATCTTTTGGAATGGAGTAGGTGAGACGTTCTCTCTGTCTAGCTGCCATTTTAGCGTTTGGAGGCCATACCTCATCGCGATGAAAGGATAAATTAGGTGTTCCGGATAGTTCTTTTGAGTATAGTGTTTTACCGTCTTCTGTTTCACCTCTAACAAAAGTTATTTTTCCGTAGTCTCTTGTTAAAACTGAAACTCCAATTTTTTGATGACACCCGCCGCCATATTGAGATAGAATTTTTCTTTCTTCTTCTGCAGTTATCTCAGCATTGATATCAGAGATTTCTTTTAGCAAGGACTCCAGATGTTTATCTTCCTTTCTGATTTCTGCGCAAAGAGCACCTTGTGCCGGTGCACTCGGAAATATAGAAGATGGCATTACCATAAATAGAGATAAATTTACAGCTTCTCTTATCAATTGTTTGACTTCTTTTAATTCAGAAACTTGATTATCGTCATCGTCAAAATTTAGAATTCTATCTAAAGCTGCCTTTGCGATTAAAATACCGCCATTGTCATGTTCCAGATACTTTCGTATTCTTGTCTGTATATTCCCTCTGACTGATTCGATTTTGACATGAAACGAATTGATAGGAGTGGGAAAGTATGTTTTTACGAAGTCGCGGATATGGTGTTCTCTTCTTGGAGAAGAAGTGAGGATTGTAATTTCTGTTGGAGCAGAGATCCATTTGTTTCGTTTGAATAATAAAATATCGCGAACATCTTCTCTCGCTAGAATGGGAACGAGAGTTGTCTCTTTTCGATCTCTTAAATCCATATCTTTCCAAGAATGAATGGCGATATCAATTTTGTATTTCAGTAAGTCTTCTTGGAGGTCTTTAGTAAAGATCCCTTGACCTGCAAATTGCCAAAGCGGAGTTTTTAGATCTTTGTCGCCGGCAGATTCTCGAAATACAGTTTGGAATTCTTTTGTTTGGTTTTTTTCTTGAAGAGCTTTGATTACAGAAAGGATTTGAATGCGCGAGAGAAGTGAGGATCTTCCTCCGATTTTGATCATATCAGACAAGTAAATCTTCCCATCCGTTCATTATGTGTAATTGTTCTTCCTCCCGCTCCCGAGTGAGTTCCGTTAGAAAGAATTGTAAATCCATTTTCACTGATTGGATTTGTTCATCTGTTTCTTGTAGATCACTTAGGATTTTCGAAAGAGGAATATAGTTTTGATTATTAGTTTCGTTAGTTGCGGTTTCGCGAAAATCTAAAATTAAGGAAGAACTTTTGATCATTGATTCCCAGTTAAACGGTAAAAAACTTGAAGCGATAACAATTGCTTCATCGCCTGGTTTATAATCTTCCCAATGATAAACTTTGATTGAAAATTCATTTTGTAATTCGGTCAGTTTCGTTTGGTTTCTTCCGATGAGGCGGACTTCTTTCTCTTTGGAAACAAGATAAGGTAGGATGGAACTTGCTAGTTTACCTGTTCCAAGTATAGTGATTGATTTATGTTTTTGTAAATAGGAATCAGCGACACTTCCGTATGTTTGTCTACCGATTCCTGTTAAGTATTTTGAACGAATTTGTTTTGTATGTTCTAAAATTTGGTCTCGCAATCTTAAGAGAGAGAGTGCAAAAGTAGAGTTAGTTACCATCTCCTCTCTGAATCGATCTCGAAACTGTGCTTGGATTTCAGATTCCCCAAAAAGTTTGGATCTAAGACCAGAAACAACCTCTAGAAGAAAACGATAGGCTTCATATCCATGGAATACTTCATAACCCTTGTAAAATCGTTCTGATTCTGTTATGGGAAATAATCGATGGTCTCCAAATGCAATTGATCTTTGGCATGTTTGCCAGACCTCTAGGCGAGAATCGTCTAAAGGGTTACTGATGGGATCATTTGAATGTAATAGAATCAGGTTTGACCACATAATTTTATTCTATCAAATACAAGGTTCCAACTGTCACAAGATTGTCAGTCTCTAAAAAAATAAAATATGATATTGAAACTAAGTCTCAATTAATAAGGAATGGTTAGTAATGAACGAAAAGAATTGGAAAGAAAAACTCACTCCCTTACAATACCAAGTCACTAGAGAAAAAGGCACCGAACGACCGTTTACCGGTGAATACTATGAACATAAAGAGAAAGGTACTTACCTTTGTGTTTGTTGTGGCGAGGCACTTTTTTCTTCTGAGGCAAAATATGATTCTGGTAGTGGCTGGCCTAGTTACTATGAACCAGTCCGGGCAGAAGTGGTTGCCACCGAATCCGATAAAACTCATGGGATGGTGCGCACGGAAATTCTTTGCCAAAATTGCGGAGCCCACCTGGGCCATGTGTTCCCGGATGGCCCGAAACCAACGGGTTTACGATATTGCGTGAATTCTGCTTCTTTAAAGTTTGAAAAGAAATCTTAAGAAAAGGATCGGAAAGATGGGCTACTCTGGACAGTGGAACTGGATGGTTAGATTTTGATGAATTTAATTCGATACACTTGTTTTTCGAGAAGTCTTCCTTTTTAAAGGGAGATTTGCTTCGGCATGGTTCTCTGTTCGTCATTAACGAAAGTTGCTATCCATTGACGGTGACTTTCTTTGGAAACTGAATTACCTTTGCACGTGGCTTACTTTTGCATGTGAGGTTCGAAAGAAAGTCACTCACTTTGGAGTCTCACATTCTGATGAAATCCATGGACATTTTAACCCACTTGAAAAGGTAAGTGAGTTACTCTTTTAGCCAGGAGACTTCTACGCATCCATCGGGCTTTCTGTTGTCGGAAACGACGGCTCGGTCTAATGCCACAGCCCCCAGGTTGACTCCAATACGAATTGCAATTCGTTTTGCTAGATGGGAGTATTGGTTTGCTTCGCAACGGTTTCCTAATCGCGATTCCAGTTTAGAAATTTGTAATAGGAGACCTGCGTTTCCTTCGGATTCTTTCATACCGATGGCATGTTTCAGCTGGATTGCTTTTTTTAAATCTTCTCTTGCTGAAAGGAGTTCGTTTGTCTCCATTTTTTGAATGGCTCTTTCTTCTAGATTTGCAATGACAGAGGGAATCCGGGACAACCTCGTGTTCTTAAGGATATCATCCGCCGAATCATCTAAAATAGGATTCGCATGCAAACCAAAGGATATGATGAATATTATAGCAATTTGGTATTTGATCATACAATGACTGCCTTGCGGACTCCTTTCTTTATAAGGAATGCATAATTTGTGCCAATTGGATGAAATACTCATAGACGATTTCGATAGTGACTTTCCAATGAAACTGACTCTGGCCGAGCGATCGCCTTTTTCCTTCCTTCAGGAAGGAAAGGGGAGGAAAGTCCGGACACTAGGGGACAATCGGACCGAGTAACACTTGGGCTTTTGGATTCCAGAAATGGGGTTCAGGGGACGGAAAGTGCAACAGAAAGGAAACCGCCTACTTTTGGTAGGTAAGGGTGAAATGGTGGGGTAAGAGCCCACCGCTCTATTTGTGAGAATAGAGGCTTGGTAAACCCTCCGATGTGCAATCTCAAGTAAACAACCGTTATGAGCATGTCCCGCCAGGTTGTGGGTAGAGAGCATCAGATAAATGATCGCATAGAACAGAATCCGGCTTACGGGCCAGAGTCACCTTTTTTTAATATGGTCTGGATCACCTTTTCCTCGTCAGGTGGATAAAATACACAAACCAAAGTTCTAATTTTCAAAATTGTTTCTGCTAAACTTGTTCTTGTTTCTGCCTGATCCCAGTTTTCAAAACCAATGATAATCCCGCAGGTTTCTTCCATTCCTGCAAATTCGTTACAAGAATAGTTCCGCATACCATTCTCATCAAAAAATTGTTTTAACCCATTCTGTATTACGGATTTTTCCGATCTGTATATCACAACAATTTCATCATTTTCTACTTCTAATACTTTTTTAGCATAACCATAACACCATCGGATTTGATCTGTTAGGTCTTCGTCTGTTTTTATAAACTGAATATCTGAGAGGTTACTCTGGATTGGGGACTCAGAAACATCGCCAAGGAGTGCGTTTGCAAAAGTAACTATTTCCGGAGAATTTCTAATGTTTCTTGTGATATCCCAGACGTGAATAGGAAGAGAATTCCAATAGGATAATAGATGGGATTCTATATATTTAAAACGTCGGGTAAAAAAAAGAATCCAATGTTTACTTTCCCAGAAGAATTTAGATAAATACAAAAAAACTTCGTTGGATCGAGGATGAGTTAAACTATCGTCAATCCCATCTGCTATTAGTATATCAATATTGTTATGTTTGATTTCGTTGATTTCTGTGATGAGTTCGATATTTGTCCTTTCTGGAATATTTTCTAATTCTTCTTTCCAAATTTCGTAAAGTGCTTTCGCACCTTGCCACAATAATACTTTTTTACCAGCACGAGCATTTTGTAAGGCCAACTCTCCTGCAAGGATTGATTTCCCAGATCCGGTGCTTCCAAAAACAAGATTGTGCGGATGGCGGTTCATTCCTTCTACCAATTCGAATTGTTCTTTGGTAAAAAATAATAAATTCTCTTCTTCTTTTTCCTTCTGAGACCGAAAGGTTTGGAAAAAATTAAGATTCTTTTTTATGATTTCATGTGCTCTTGTCACCACCGTCTCAGGCAGTGGTTCTCTGTTGTATTGAAAAAAGATCGATTCTAGAATGGAATTTAAATCAATTTCATCACTTACTTCTTTTCCACCAAACACATACAAATGCCTATCATTCGGTAAATGAAATTCCTTTCTTTCATTTTTTAAAAAGAAAACAGCACTATCATAGTAATCGAATGGAAATAAATCCTCTAATTGGTTGTGATTTTTAAAAAACTCTCGAATCAAATCTCTTTGTGTGACCACTTGTTCGATGGGGCTTGAATAGGATTTACCTTCAACGGATTTCCAGTCTCTCTCTCGCACATTATAAAATTCCCATTGCCCTTTTCTTTGTCTCCACCTCCCATTTTTTAATTCAATGGTGATCACACCAAACGGTGAGATCACAAGGAAATCAATTTCTCGCATGGGAACGTCAGGTGTGATGAGGGTAATGGAGTAATAGATATTACAAGGAATGTGAATTTCCTTGGAAAAACGGGTATAAAAATGCGATTCGAGCGAAATATCTTTAGCTTTTGTGCGAAACTGTTTTGGATAAATCATTTTTTAGTTCTGCAAACTTACTACCAATGTTTCCATTGGTGATATGAAACTGATACCACCAACCGTAATTTTCTGCCTATTGTTTTGCGCCTGCGCGGGTGGGAATATTAAAATAAAGATAAAACCAGATCTCTCGGGAGATTTGGTTTTATATCAAAAAAGGATCACAAAAAAAAAGGGAGGCCTATTTTTTGGATCGGGACTTGTTCCGACGGGGGAACTTGAGATCAGTATCAAAGAACGAGCGTATCAATTTTCTAATTATACTCATATCCTACCACCAGGATTTCGTTTGATCGAATTCACTGAAGAGGGAGTGCGTGAAATTCAGTTGGTTGTTGATACAGGTAAAACCTCTCCTCTTTTGAAGGCCTTGGAAATCGATAAAGAAGAAATAAATTCCATTCTAACAGAAGCAAAACTTCGGGATGATTTACTTCGATTCAACACTCTGGTTGAGTTCATTCAGTTTGAGGTCCAGTTTCCCTTTCCGATCAAAAAGGTAAAGTTTGCAGATCCTAGGACTCCAGGAGAGTGGACTGCCAGATTAGATAGTAATGAAAAGATGATCGTAAACATTCCCTTACATTCGATTTGGGCTAATGAACACCAACTAACAACGGTTCAAATATACCCTGATTCAAATTAGGATTTGTGAAAGTATTTTGAGTTTAAATTGTTAACGATTTCTTTTAGGACCTTTCTTCTTTCATGAATGTCGGGAAGTATCTCTTTTAAATTCCTTCGCATTTCAAAAAGAGTTTCCAGTAATTCATGATCTTCTTTAGGCAGGATCTCTTCAAAAAGTTTACGCAGTGTGGATGACATACCAGCAAACTTTCCATCCGTTGAAATCGCAAATTGTACAGGGCCTAAGTTAACAAGAGAGGCGGAATAAAAATCACAATTCTTGGGATCATCAACCGAGTTCACCCAAGTTCCTTTTTCTTTTGCGATTTTTCGGAAATTTCGATTGGTGTCTGGATCACTTGTTGCCAAAAAAATAACGTCCCGGTGATTCAAATCTTCTTCTTTCACTGCACGTCTTTCTACAAGGATATCAGGATATTTTGCTAAAAAGGTATTCACTTCATCGTTTAGATCAATAGATATCACTTGTATTTTAGCACCTGTAAATTCGAGGCCCACAAGTTTTTCCAAACAAGCATTCCCACCGCCAACGATGAGAATATTTCTATTCTCTAAGTTTAAAAAGATTGGATATTTTTTTAAACTCATTTTGTAAGAAGACTGATTAGCGTAGATTTTTGGATTTTTTCACTACGATCAAGTAAGGGGCGGATCACTTCACCCACATAAAGAATTCCAGGACCAGAAGATTGTTTTTGAATTCCATCTAACATAGTTTCTGCGAGCGTAGACGTTGTATAAATAGGATTCCCTCTTCCGACATTTTCTGCAAGGACTAGGGGAGTTGTCTCTTTGATACCTTTTTGAATTAAAATCTCAGCAAGTTCCTTTGTTTTTTTACTTCCCATTAAAATGACAATGGTTCCTAAAAAGTTTTCCATTCCGATCCAACTGCGTTCGTCTTCTAAAATGGTATGGCCATCGAGAATGATGATTTGTCTGGATATCCCACGAACGGTAAGTGACACACCTAATTCAGCCACTCCCGTTGTCACGGAACTCACTCCGGGGACAACTTCAAAGGGAATTCCCTTTTTTTCTAGGCTTTCGATTTCTTCTGCAAGCCGTCCAAAAATAGAAGCATCTCCCCCCTTCAATCGAACCACTCGTTTTCCTTGGAGTGCAAGTTCGACAAGTAGGGAATTGATCTCTGTTTGGGTGCGGGCGTGTTCCTCTGCCCTTTTCCCTACATAGAGGATCTGCGCTGTCTCTGGAAATAAGTCTAAAAATCCGGGATCAAGAAGTGCATCATAAAGAATGGCATCAGCAGATTCGATTCTAGTTCGGCCACGGAGGGTCAAAAGGTCAATGGGGCCTGGGCCGCCACTGACAAAACTCACAAATCCATGTTCTGTCTTATTGGAGGACATATCTGTTATACCTTGCGACATTGTAGGAAATAGTCAAGTTATTGGCTAATAATTTCTACAAAATCTCCATTTTTTTGGTTTACTTGGGCTATATCTCTGGGGAAAGATTCAATTTATCAGACTTTTTGGATGTTTTACTGGAATCCAAATCAAATATAGGTTTTTATGCTATCCGATGAGAAACGCAATCGATTTTTACAGTTACTGAAGGAATCCACAAAAGACGAATGGGTGTGGATGTCTGGATATTTGTCTGCTCTCACCCAGGCAAGTATTGGAGGGAGCAGTGTAGATGTTTCCCTGACCCCACCCGTGAGCATTGATTCGGGTACAGACGGAAATTTAAAAACACAACCCATCCAGTGTAGTGTGGTGTATGGAACAGAAACCGGAAATTCCAAAAAACTGGGAACGGAACTTGTTAAGAAATTAAAGGAACTCGGAGTTTCTGCGAAATTAAAAAGTACAGATACATACAAAGCGAAAGACTTAAAAGAAGAAGAATATTTGTTTGTAGTGGTATCAACACATGGAGATGGAGAGCCACCACAAGCAGCCAAACCATTCATCCAAATTTTGACAGAGTCAAAAGATTCATTATCCAAGGTTAAATTCGCAGTGCTGGGGTTAGGTGATACGAGTTATCCTTTATTTTGCCAAACCGGTGAAGATGTCGACTCGATGCTTGCAAAATTGGGTGCAGAACGAATCCAACCTCTTGGTAAATGTGACGTAGACTTTGAAGCAGTTGCTAAACCTTGGATGAGTGAACTCATCTCTAAACTCAATACACATTCAAAAACAGCCACTACACAAAGTGTCAAACCGACGCAAAGTCCCACAGCAAAACCGGCTTCCAGTGGTAAGGTGGTGTATGAAGGATCTGTTGTTACAAATATTGTTTTAAATGATGTTGGTGCTAGTAAATCAACGAGACATATCGAAATCAAAGCTGCAGGTAATATTGATTATTTACCTGGAGATAGTGCTGGTTTCCTTGCTTACAATCGTGATGATGAAGTGAATCGAATTCTATCTTTATTAAAAACAGATCGAGAATCTCGTGTTACCTATAAAGGGGAAACATGGATGGCTTATGATTTGTTTCGTAAAAAAGTATCGGTTCGTTTTTTGCCCGATCGTGTGATTCAAAAATATGCTGCACTTGTTGGAAAAGAAATTCCTTCTGGTAAACTGGATTTGGATGTTTTACTCACTCTCCATCCATCGGAATCAAAATTAGAACTCCAAACACTTGTGGATGTTTTAGAACCAATTGTTCCTAGATATTATTCTATCGCTTCTAGTCCTTCTGCACATGGAGAGGATGAAGTTCATCTCACTGTAGCAGAAGTGGAAATCGAAACATTTACTGGTTTAAAAACTGGTTTTTGTTCTGGATTTTTGGCAGATTTAAAAGAGGGAGACGCAGTTCCTTTCTTTATCCAAAGAAATAATTCTTTTCGATTACCAAGTCCTGATACAGATATCATTATGATTGGGCCGGGCACTGGTATTGCTCCATTCCGCAGTTTTTTGTTTGAAAGAGAACAAACTTCTGGCAATGGAAGGAATTGGTTATTTTTTGGTGAACGCAACTTTGTCTCCGATTTTTATTACCAAACAGAACTTTTGGAGCTAATGGATACCGGCGTATTGCATAAGTTAAACGCTGCTTTCTCCAGAGATACAAAACAAAAAGTATATGTGCAAGATCGTATGGGTGAAAATGCTGTAGAACTTTTGAAGTGGATTGAAAATGGAGCCGTGATTTATCTTTGCGGATCCAAAGACCCAATGAGTAAAGACGTAGACCGCAAACTCATTGAAATTCTTTCAGAAAGAACATTTGATACAGGAAAAGATGCTTCCGATTATTTAAAAGAATTGGAAGAAGCCGGTCGCTACATTAAGGACGTTTACTGAGGTAATCATGGCAGAACAAAAAAAAGAAACATTAGCAGAAAAAGTAAAACGCCTCAGTCGAGGACTTAGAGGATCACTCAGTGATAGTTTGAAAGATGAACATACAGGTTCTCTTCGTTCTGATGATCAATTGTTACTTAAGTTTCACGGGATGTACCAACAAGATGATCGGGATCGTCGAGAAGAACGTGCGGCCAAAAAATTAGAACGTCTGTATTCATTTATGATTCGGTTACGAATTCCTGGTGGAATGATTGGGCCTGTTCACTGGGAAGCGTTACATAATGTTGCTGGTGAAAATTCTACTGGAACCATCAAAATCACCACTCGCCAAACGGTACAACTTCATGGAATTCTAAAATCAAAAATCAAACCTACGATCAAAGCATTTGATTCTGTGTTTTTGGATTCTATTGCCGCTTGTGGAGACGTGAATCGTAACGTAACTTGTACATCAAATCCTGCTACGAGTCCCTTACACAAAGAAGTGTTTGGATACGCAGGGGAGATTAGTCGTTCTCTTTTACCAAAAACAAGAGCCTATTATGAGATTTGGCTCGATGAAAATCTTTTAGCAGAGAAAGAAGAACCAGAAGATCCTTTGTATAAAGATGTATACCTTCCACGTAAGTTTAAAATTGCGATTGCAATTCCGCCTTACAACGACGTGGATCTTTTTACGAACGACATTGGCCTCATTGCCATCATTGAAAATGGACAACTCCTTGGTTTTAATGTAGCCGTAGGTGGGGGACTTGGAACCACTCATGGAAATCCGGACACTTACCCACGTGTTGGAACGGTATTTGGTTTTATTCCTAAAAAAGATATCTTGAAAGTTGTTTATGAAATTGTAACCGTTCAAAGAGATTTTGGAAACCGTGAAGATAGAAAACTTTCTCGTTTGAAATACACTTTGGATCGTCTTGGTGTTGAATTCTACAAACGAGAAGTTGAGAAACGTGTTGGTATCAGTTTTGAACCGGCAAAAGATTATCAATTCACACAAAGGTCAGATGATTTTGGTTGGAAACAAGATGTGGCAGGTAACTGGCATTATACTGTGTTTGTGGAGAATGGTCGAGTTTGTGATGAACATGGTTATAATCTAAAAACAGCACTACTCGAAGTTTCTAAAACTAGAAGAGCCACTTTCCGTTTCACTTGTAACCAAAACCTTATCTTGTCTGATATTTTTCCAAAAGATAAAGACCTTATCGAGTCCATTCTCGTGAAGTTTGGGGTGCATCGTAAAACAAGTGAGATCTCTCCAATTCGGAAGAACTCCATTGCATGTGTGGCATTGAATACTTGTTCGTTAGCTTTGGCAGAAGGACAAAGATACCTGCCAAGTCTTATCGACAAAATAGAACCTATCCTTGGAAAACATGGGCTCGCCGAAGAACCGGTTTCGATTCGAATGACTGGTTGTCCGAATGGTTGTGCAAGACCTTATATTTCAGAGATTGGCCTTGTTGGTACATCGTATGGAAAGTATAACCTACATTTGGGTGCTGATGCAGAAGGATATAGGCTGAATAGAAAGTATAAAGATGACTTGGATGAGTCGGCGATTTTACTTGAGTTAGATGGACTCTTTGGAAGGTTCTCGAAAGAGAGAAATTCCAAAGAATCGTTTGGGGATTATATCAATCGAATTGGAATCTTAAATTAAGATTCCAATTCTTTCGGAGCAGTTTTGTTCCAATAAGTAGCAATAGCGGCACCGGCAACCAGGTGCCAAATTCCCCACCAAGCACAAATCATTGCCATTCCACCCAGACCATCAAAGAAACCAAAAACAATGGCAAGGCCTAAACTGGAATTTTGAATTCCCGTTTCTATCGCTACTGTCTTTCTATCTCCGAGAGGCAATCGGAATAGTTTTGCAAAGTAATAACCAAGAGAAAGCCCTGCTAAGTTCATTATGAATACAAGTCCAAAGAGAAGGTGGATGTATTCTTTAAAGAACTTCCAATTGGTCGCAAGTGCCCCCACGATAAAGAAAGCGAGTAGTAAAATAGAAATTCTTTGCACTGCTCGTTTCACCGTATGAGTGAGTTTTGGAAATAGTTTTTGAAAAAGAATTCCTAGTATCAGTGGAACAACTAGTAGCACTGTGATGGAAACCAAAATCTCATATGGACTCACAGAGATCGACTTAAGATATTCCCGAGTGATCGGAAGTATATTCCCCCAAAAGAAAAACCCAATAGGAGTTAGAACAAAGGCAAACGCAGAAGAAAACGTTGTCAAACTCACAGAGAGCGCTAAATTTCCTTTTGCCAAATGTGTGAAAAAGTTGGACATATTTCCACCAGGACATGCTGCCACAAGTACCATTCCGAGTGCAAGGCCTGGGTGTGGGTTAATCACCCAAATGATAAGCAGGGTGGCAAGTGGTAACAAAATGTATTGACTGAAAAGACCAACAAACGCTGGTTTTGGGTATCTTAAAAGTAGTTTGAAGTCTTGGAGTTTTAATTCCAAAGCGATTCCAAACATAATAAATCCAACCAGTGCATTGATCAGATAAACCGAATCTTTGTTAAAATTGAGGCGAACTGCATTGATATCCATTTTAATCTGACCAACCTACTAAAATACGACGCGGACCGGTAAAGGGTAGTCTACCATGGGAAACAGATAAGTTATCTATGATGAGAACATCTCCTGTTTGCCAAGGAATGGCTACCAGATGTTTCCAGAAAACATTTGTTATGGATTGCATTTCTCCTGCAGAAATTTCTTCTCCATTTCCATACGTTACATGTACATCATGTGACTCTTGTCCAGAAATCCTTTTAATGATTGTAAGGAGTGTGAGTAGAAGTGCCACACCAAGAGAACGAAATGTTTTTTGTCGTTTGAATATTTTCCAAACTTCACTCACAGCAGCTTGGTAATGAAAGGTTTGTGAATGGTTATGCCAAGCCGTTGTTTTTGCTTCCGGATGAACACGAAATCCTGATTGTTCGTTGGTAATGGTTAGGGAATCAACACCAGACCAATCCAATTGAAACCTATTTTCATCAGAGATTTTTTTGACTTTCTTAAGATCGGTGGTTCCAAACATTTCATCCCAACGTTTTGTTTTCCATAGAGAAAAACGAGCTGATGTGGACGGTCCGTCATAACGCCTTCTATAACGGATCCCATGTTTTTGAATTTTCTCTTTGATTTTAGGATCGATGTCTTTATAAATTTCTCGGAGATCTGTCAGAGGAGTTTCGCCTCCTGTTTCGGATGCTTTTTCTGCATAAAAAAATAAAAGTTTCGGAGGATTGTCGAGAAAACTCATCTCAGCATGTTGCATGATGGGGTAATGGGGAGGAAGTTCACTTGCAGTAAACACGTGTTTAACGACTTGGTCTCGAGGAGAAGTTCCTAAATAAAACTCACCTAGTTTTTTCTCACCCGTAGCAAATAGAATGGATTGAAAATCGGATGCCTCATGGATGGGAAATCCACGAAAAAGAATGGCACCATAGGTTTTCAGGTCTTCTCTCCATTCTTTTTGGTTTTTCTGGATCCAATGGGTTAGATCTTGTAGATCTTTCTCTTCTCCGGGTTCGTAGACAATGGGAAGTTTTGTCTCCCCAATTAAGGACTTTCGGATCCAATGGGTGGCAGTCGTAGTGGCTCGGCTCATACTACTGCCATTTTATTGAACCCCGTTATTTTATAGCAAGCAAAAATCTGCTATATTGAACTAAAGTTCTACAATAGCATTCCTGCGGCTACGGTCTGGTTGGTCCCTTCATCTACCAAAACAAAACTTCCTGTGCCACGGATTTGGGAATAGGGGTCGTAAGCTACGGGTTTTGCCGTCCGAATCGTTACTTTTCCAATTTCATTTAAACCAAGGCTAGTTTGTTCTTTCTTTTCATGGGTACTTGTTTCTACCCGATATTCCAAGGAACGAATGGAGGCTTTCACCGCATTTGTGGTTTGGCGAAGTAAATACTTAGAGCCGGGTGTCATCGCTTTCTGATCCATCCAACAGATATGGGCTTCTAGATCTTGTGAGGTAGTAGGTTCTTGTCCACTGACAACAAGCATATCTCCCCGACTTACATCAATTTCATCTTCCAATCGAATGGCGACAGACATAGGTGCATAAGCAGTGTTGATAGAGCCGGCATAGGTATCAATGGCTTTGATTTTTGACTTTAGGCCACTAGGCAAAACAGTAATGGAATCTCCAACAGTGAAGTGACCACTTCTGATTTGTCCCGCATAACCTCTGTAATCATGGTATTCTGTCGTTTGTGGGCGAATCACATTTTGTACTGGAAATCTTGGAGCAGGGGATTCTTCTTCCGTATGAAGTTCAATGTCTTCCAAAAATCCAAGAAGTGATTTTTCTTTCCACCAAGGCATCGATGTTGATAGATCCACTACATTGTCTCCGTTCAGTGCAGAGATGGGAAGGAAGTGGATGGATTTTAAATCTAGGTCTTTGGCAAATTCCAAATATTGTTTTTTGATATTTAAAAATACTTCTTCAGAAAAATCTACTAAGTCCATTTTGTTGATACAAACAACCACATAAGGGATTCGGAGTAGAGATACAATATAGGAATGGCGGTAAGTTTGTTCGATCACACCTTTTCTTGCATCAATTAAAATGATCGCAAGATCAGAGTTAGAGGCACCAGTCACCATGTTTCTAGTGTATTGGACGTGACCCGGAGCATCCGCTATGATGAACTTTCTTTTTGGTGTCGAAAAATACTTATAAGCAATGTCGATGGTGATCCCTTGTTCTCTTTCTGCTTTTAATCCATCTGTGAGAAGTGCTAGGTTGATTTGGCCATTTACTTGCCCTGCTTTTTCAATGGCTTCTAATTGGTCTTGGAAAATGGATTTACTATCGTATAACAATCGTCCAATGAGGGTAGATTTTCCATCATCGACACTACCGGCCGTAATAAAACGTAAAATATCCATTAAAAGTATCCGCCTTTTTTTCTGTCTTCCATTGCTGCTTCAGAACGTTTGTCATCCAAACGAGAGCCTCTTTCTGTAGTTCTTGAAACTTGAATTTCACGAATGATATCGTCGATTGTATTCGCTTCAGATTCTACGGCCGCAGTACAAGTCATATCACCAACAGTTCGGAAACGAACGGTTCTTGTTTCTACCTTGTCGGTATTGTCTAAACTAATGAATTTTGATACCGGAAATACTAGGTCTTCTCGCCATACTATTTCTCTTTGGTGTGAAAAATACAAAGATGGAAGTTCGATATTTTCTTTACGGATGTATTCCCAAACATCAAGTTCTGTCCAATTGCTAATCGGGAACACACGAACGTTTTCACCTACATGGATTTTTCCGTTATAAATATTCCATAGTTCAGGTCTTTGGAGTTTAGGATCCCAAGATCCAAATTCATCTCTTACAGAAAAAATTCTTTCTTTGGCGCGAGCTTTTTCTTCATCCCGGCGAGCCCCACCAATACAAGCATCAAACTTGAACTCTGCAATCGTATCAAGGAGTGTTACGGCTTGGATGGCATTACGACTAGGGAACTTTCCTTTTTCCTCGACAGCTTTACCTTGGTCGATGGAGTCTTGCACAAAACGAACCACAAGTTTTTCCCCTGTTCGTTCTGCTAAATCATCTCTGAATTTTAGCGCCTCATCAAAGTTATGCCCTGTGTCGATATGAACAAGTGGGAAAGGAAATTTCCCTGGACGAAACGCTTTGAGCGCTAAGTGAACTAAACAAATCGAGTCTTTTCCACCTGAGAATAAAAGTGCGGGCCTTTCAAATTGTGCGGCTACTTCTCTTAAAATATAAATGGCTTCCGATTCTAGTTGGTCTAAATGCGAAAGTCTATGTAAATCGGTCATTTTGGTATTATCCTTTTTTTGGTGCGAGTTTACCATCTACCCAGTGTAAACCGCATTCTTTCTTAGATTCTTGTTCCCACCACCATCGACCCGCACGAAAATCTTCCCCAGGTTCAATGGCCCTTGTACAAGGAGCACAGCCGATACTTGGAAAACCTTTATCGTGTAATAGATTGTAAGGTACATTGTGTTCTCTGATATACTTCCAAGTATCTTCAAAGGACCATGAAAGTAGTGGTTGGTATTTGATTAAATTTCTTTGAGGATCTGATTCAAAAATAGACATTTCTGTTCGGAATCCTGACTGGTCTTTGCGTAGGCCTGTCACCCAAACTTCAGCGTTTTTTAAAATGGCATCAAGAGGAACCAGTTTACGAATTCGACAACATTCTTTTCGTAAGTCCTGAGAATCATAAAACGCATTCGGTCCGTTTTGTTCTACAAAGGTTTGAATTTCCTTCGCATTAGGATAAAAGGCTTCAATTTTTGCCCCATAACGGATGTTTGTTTTTTGCCAAACATCATATGTTTCTTGGAATAACCTTCCCGTATCCAAAGTGGCGATACGAATGTCGATTTGATTTGCGAGAATGGCGTGAGTAATTGCCTGATCTTCCAGTCCAAAACTCGTTGTGAAAACGACTTTTCCTGGATAGTCCAAACTCAATTGCCGTAAACCCTGTTCAAGCGAGAGGGAGGTATAGGTTTCTGCCAAAACTTCCAAATTTCCCATTTTTTCCAATCCTACCGTCCAATGTTTTGTATATTGGACGATTTGTAAACTATATTAGCGGAAATTACTAGATAGAGAAGTCTTCTACGTAAACTTTTGCTTTCTTAATCCTCAAATAGACGGTCTCTCCGGGCAAAAGGTTCAGGAGTCGGTAGGTTTCCTGTTCCAAAACGGATTCGATGAGAGTTCCTGTATCCACTCGTTTGAGTTCCACTCTTACATTCCTGCCTGTGGAATGGATGTATTGGATCTCTGCTGCAATTCCTTGGTCAGACTCTCTGACAATTTCCACATCATATGGACGAACATAGGCCACTGCTACGGACTCTTTTACATCTTGGTGTTCGGAACTATCCAGATCTAAATTTCCAATTTTTGTTTTTCCTTCTTCAATCCGCCCGTGAAAAAGATTCACATCTCCGAGGAAGTGGAAAACAAAAGGGGACTTGGGTTTGTTGTACACTTCGTCCGGACTTCCCACTTGTTCCAATTGTCCTTGGTTAAGGATGACAATTCGATCACTCACTTCGAGTGCTTCCTCTTGGTCATGGGTCACAAAAACACTAGTGATATGGATTTCATCGTGAAGTCGGCGTAACCAATTTCGGAGTTCCTTTCTCACTTTTGCGTCAAGAGCACCGAAAGGTTCGTCGAGTAATAAAAACTTTGGTTCGATCGCAAGTGCACGAGCGAGTGCCACTCGTTGGCGTTGGCCTCCCGACAATTCATGTGGGTATCGGTTGTGGAACTTTTCGAGTTGGATGAGTGTGAGTAATTTTGAAACTTTTTCACCAATTTCTTTTTTAGAAGGCCTAAGAGCTTTTGGTCTTACTTCTAAACCAAAAGCTATGTTTTCGGCAATGGTCATATGGCGAAAAAGGGCATAGTGTTGGAACACAAAACCCACCTCTCCATTTTGAATTTTGGATTTTGATAGATTTTCACCAACAAACTCTACCTGTCCGGAAGATGGTTCTTCTAAACCGGCAATGATTCGGAGTAAAGTGGTTTTCCCAGATCCCGAAGGTCCAAGTAAAGCTACGAGTTCTCCATCGGGAATCGTAAGGTTCACACTTTTAAGAGCAGTGAACGATCCAAAGGTTTTATTGACGTTATTAATTTCAATCGGCATTTTTTTGACTCGCGGTTCGTTTTTCCAAAATCAATTTAAATATAAGAGTGAGTAGAGAAAGAAACACAAGTAAGGTGGCACAAGAAAAAGCGCCTACGGAATCGAACTCATTGTATAACATTTCTATATGAAGAGGCAGAGTGGTTGTTTTTCCACGTATATGACCACTAAGAACAGAGACTGCTCCAAATTCACCCATAGCCCTTGCGTTACAAAGGATAATACCGTATAACAAACCCCATTTGATATTCGGAAGAATCACACGTTTGAGCAGTTGGAAGAAACTGGCACCAAGTAACATACCTGCTTCCTCTTCTTCTCTTCCTTGGCTTTGCATGAGGGGAACAAGTTCCCGGGCAACAAAGGGGAAAGTAATGAATACCGTTGCAAGGATAAGGCCCGGTGTATTAAAAACAATTTTGATTCCATGTGTGGAAAGAAAATCTCCAAAGTAACCTTGCCTTCCGAATAACAATAAAAAAATAAGACCAGAAACTACGGGAGAAACTGCGAATGGAGAATCAATGATTGTGACTAAAATATTTTTGCCAGGAAATTCAAACCTGGTGATGGTAAAAGCCGCTGTAACACCAAAAATGGTATTTAAGATAACGGATACGATAGAAACTTTTATTGTGAGCCCAATTGCATAAAGGGCATATTCCCCTGAAATGGAATTCCAATACTTAACATAACCTTCCGAAAAGGCTTCTGAAAAAACAGTATAGATGGGTAAAAGAAGAATGATACCAGCAAGAATATAGGTTAAAAACACTAAGAAAATGGGTAAAATTTTGATTTTCATGATAATTTTTTAGATGCTCGCTCTTGGAGTAAATTAATCAAAAACATAAAAACAAAAGATGTGAGTAACATCACAAGAGCTATCGACGTTGCTTTTTCGTATTCGTATTGTTCGAGTTTGGTGACAATTAGTAGGGGTAGGATTTCTGTTTTGCCAGGAATGTTTCCTGAAATAAAAACCACAGATCCATATTCTCCAATTCCTCTTGCAAAAGCCATTCCTGTTCCTGCGAGGAGAGAAGGCCAAAGTTCAGGAAGTAATACTTTATAAAAAGTTTGGAATGGTGTAGCTCCGAGACAACGGGCACTTTCTTCTAATTCTTTTGGTAACTCTTCGATGACAGGTTGTACGGTTCGAACGACGAAAGGAAATCCAATAAAAACAAGAGCAATGACAATCCCAATCGGAGTATAAGCAATTTTGATTCCCCATGTGTCAAAAAAAGATCCGATGATTCCTTTTTGTGAGTAAATTGTTGTGAGGGCGATCCCTGCAACCGCAGTGGGAAGAGTAAAAGGTAAGTCGATTAAAGTATCGAATAGTTTTTTGAAGGGAAAGTTGTATCTGACAAGAACCCAGGCAAATAAAAATCCAACGAAGAGGTTGATCAGTGCAGAAATAATTCCTACACTGAAACTTAAATACAATGCGGAAAGAATTCTCGCATCTGAAAAAACTTCTAAGATTCCCGAAACTCCAATCCCGAGGGAATGGAAAAAAAGTCCTAGAAGAGGTATGATAACAACCGCGGACGAGTAAAAAACTGTCAGTCCTAAACTGATTCCAAAATGTATCTTTTTATACGGCCGGGTTTCTATTAACATATTTTATTGAGTTTTGTAGATGGCATCAAAGACACCCGCATCTGCAAAATGTTTTTTCTGTGCAGAATCCCATGTTTCCCCTAAATCGGATAGGGAAAATAATTTAATGTTTGGAAATTCTTTTGCAGAAGCCTTTGCAGTGGCAGGATCAATGGGTCTAAAAAAGTGTTTGGAAATGATGGATTGTCCTTCTTTTGTGAAGAGAAATTCTAAGTAGGTAGTCGCTTTTTCCAAATTGCCTTTTTCGGTAGCTGTTTTGGTTACCACTGCCACTGGAGTCTCTGCCCTGATGGATTCGGATGGATAAACAACTTCTAACGTATCTTTTCCAGATCTTTTTTCTTCATCTAAAGAAAGTTTTGCTTCATTTTCCCAAGTGATGAGAACGTCACCAATTCCTCTTTGCACAAAAGTAGTTGTGGATCCGCGAGCCCCTGTATCAAGAACTGATGTATTTTTGAAAAGTGCTTTCACAAAGTCTGTTGCTTTTTCATCGGACTTGTATTTACGTTTTGCATATCCATAAGCCGCTAAATAATTCCAACGTGCACCACCACTGGTTTTTGGGTTGGGAGTGATGATAGAAACTCCTGGTTTTACGATATCATCCCAATCTTTGATTTTTTTCGGATTGGATTTACGAACCAAAAATACAATGGTTGAGTAGTAAGGAACACTATTGTTCGGAAGTTTTTTTTGCCAATTTGCATCAATTAACCCTGATTTTGCGGAGATACTGTCAATGTCGTAAGAAAGGGCAAGACTCACTACGTCTGCATCCAAACCATCAATGACAGCACGTGCTTGTTTTCCCGATCCGCCATGCGATTGTTGGATGGCAAATTCGTTTCCTTTTTTGACTTTCCATTGTTTTAGGAAGGATTTGTTGATTTCTTCATATAATTCTCTCGTTGGGTCAAAGGACACATGGAGAAAAGTGGATTCTGCAGCCAGGGAGGAGAGAGTCCCAATGCTCAGAAAAATGCACAATATTGCAGAAATTGTAGGTTTTAGTCTCGATATATAGGTAGTTTTTTTCATTTTTGCGCCCTTTTGATTAATAAATCAAACTCATCCTCCAATTTAACAGATATTTGTCAAGCGAAATTTATTTCGTAAAACCCTCCATTTTCCTTCCCGACATAAACCGGGAAAGGAAGAAGATAATTCTCTCAAGGAAATCTGGGGAAGTTCGATCCTTAAGGGAGAAGGCACCCTATGAACGTAAAAGCCCCAAATCAAAACTTAATTCAATTTCCCCAAGTAGAGGGGAAGTCTTCCAAACCAAATGGTGCAGATAACCATTCGATGATGGCAGTTCGAGAAAGTTTTGGGGAAATTTTGGAACGAGAATTCCAGGTGCATTCAGAAAAACCGAAAAGTCCTTCCGAATACAAAACTCCCGGTCAGGAAAAAGAGAGTTCCCTTTCCCAAACAGAAATACAAAAATCGGAAGATACCACAAAGCAAACGTTAAATGGTTCTGCGGAAATAAAAAAGGATGAATCCATAACCAAAGATCAACGTTCTGAAGAAGAAACAGAAGAGACCTCAGAGGAAGAAGATTTAGACAAAGACGCTTTAGAATACAGTCTTGGAATTGTATCTTCCCATGTAGATTGGGATCGTTCTATGGTTCCTGCTAACCAATTGAATGAAATGACGGTGAAGGAAAAAACGGTTTTATTATCATTACAAAAATCTGCGGAAAAAACAACGGCTTATTCTCCTAAAGAGGGAAATGCATTTATTGATGAAGCAAAAAAACTCGCAAAGAGTTTTTTCCTATCAGAACCGATCCAAACGAACGAGTCTAGTGCAACAAAATCACAAATGCCTATGACCAAAGATTCTAATTTGGTTCCTTTCCCGAGGGCTGAGAGAAAAAAATTAGAAGATAAAAAGGCAAATCAAAAACCATTTTCCTTTGGAGCTAAAATAGAACAGAATCATTCTGGTTCTCCTGTTTCTGATTTGGTATTTGCCAAAGGAAAAGAAGTCAAAGTAGAAGGAAGAGACCTTCTTGGCGAACACTCTGTTCGTAAAACAGATGGGAAATCAAAGTCATCCAAACTAGGTAAAGGTGGATCGGAAACAACAGAGGTTTCTTCTGATCAAGAAAAATCCAACCAAACACAAAACACTGATAAAATGATTCGTTCTCTCGGAGTCAAAGATAAAGAATTTCAAAAACAAGATTCTAAAATTCCATCTGCTTCTGAAAAACAAAAATCTGTAGAAGCGAACTTAGTTCCCAATATCCAAACAGCAACTTCTTCCAAATCAGGGGAAGAGGGTGGTCGTTCTTCTGACGAACGTGGAACTAAACAAGGGTTTACATTAACATCCTTAGAATCTAAAACAATGCAAAAAGCAGAAGAGATACGTTCTGCAGAAAAACAAACAAAACCTAAAGAAACAAATCTCAAACAAAACATCGACGAACTCATCAAACAAGCACGTTTTGACATTGTTCAAAATGGAAAGTCAAGTGCTGAGATCGTAATGAATCCAAAAGAATACGGTAGACTTACTTTGAAAGTCACTGTGGATGGTGAGAAGGTGGAAGGGCGAATCCTTGTGGAATCGGAAGAACTTCAAAAATCACTACAAAATGAAATTCAAACCATTAAAGAAAATTTAAAAGAATCAGGCCTCGACTTACAAGCTCTCATCATTGATTTATGGGATGATGGAAGTGGTCTGACAGATCGCAAAGAACAAAATGAACTCTACCAAACGATGATGGAGTCTGCTAAATTCCGTAACGAAGAAAAATCATTGGGTTTGGAAAAATCTTCTGACTTACTTGGTTCACCACAATTTGAAGATACCAAGGCGTATGAGTTTTTTGCATAAATCACCAGTAAATAAAGAAAAATAGAGGATCCCATGCCAGACGGAATGCAAGACATATCTACACAAAACTCAGCTAGAACCAAATACTTTGAAGGTGATAGAACCTTCAATATTCGTAAACATTTGGATCAATTAGAAAAAGAAGAAACAAGTGGTTTAAAGGGAATCGAAATTCGTGAGAAACAAAAAGAACTAGGGAAGGATGATTTTTTAAAACTCCTTCTCACTCAACTTTCTCACCAAGATCCAACAAACCCAGTGCAAGATAAAGACTTCATTGCGCAAATGGCTCAGTTTTCTTCCCTCGAACAAATGAAAAACATTTCTTCTGGAATTGCCAGGATGGAATCTAAACAAAGTTATTCGGTAGTGGGTAAAATCGTTTCTGGACCAGATTTGGTTACAGGAGAGGATGTAACGGGACTTGCTGGCGCCATTCTTTTTGATAACGAAGGAAAAACTTACGTTCGTGTGAATGGAAGAATGCTTGATGTTGCAAAAATTAATTTGATTTCTGATCCATCACTTCTCAAAGCAGAACCAGAATTCCAACGTCCGCAGAACGCGACAAACGTACCAAATAATACGTTAAAAAAACAAGAAGCTTATCAGGATTAATTCAAAAAGGTCGATAAAAAAAGAGAGGATATAACGTTATGATGAGATCACTTTACTCCGGAGTTTCCGGATTGAAAAACCACCAAGTAAGAATGGATGTTATTGGTAACAATATTTCCAACGTGAACACACACGGGTTTAAAACAGAGCGAGTTACCTTCCAAGATATGATCTCGCAAGAGTTACAAGGTGCTTCTGAACCAAACGAAAGAATCGGGGGAACAAACCCGAAACAAGTGGGCCTTGGTTCCCTCATCGCTGCTATTGATAAAATTATGACTCAAGGTGCTTTACAAACCACAGGTAAGAACACCGATGTTGCTGTATCTGGTGAAGGTTTCTTTGTTGTAAAAGATGGAGACAAACAATTTTACACTCGCGCCGGTGCTTTCAACGTAGATAAAAACGGATTTTATGTAAACCCTGCAAACGGTTTGAAAGTACAAGGTTGGAACTCTCGTTTGGATGATGGTGGAAACAAATACATCAACTCCGCGGGATCTTTGGAAGACATCATGATTCCTCTTTATTCTAAAGAACCAGCTCGAGCAACTCAAAACGTAGATTTTCAATCCAACCTTAATGCAAGTGTTGCCGCAGTTCCATCAGACGCAACCGAAGAAGACATCCAACGTTATATCAATGATCCAGACCCTCGCCAACGAAGAGGCCATGTAACATCAATTAATGTTTACGATGAACTTGGGAACACTCGCCAAATGGGAGTGGAGTTTTACAAAATGAGAGAAAACGTATGGAAGATGCGTTTCAAATTGGAAGACGCAAGCCAAGTTTCTGTGGATGTCAGTGGAACAGGTGGGGAAAACACAAAAGTTTCTGGAAACCAAGAACTAGAAGTTTCCTTTACTCCAGATGGAAAAATCATCTCTGTTTCTGACGGTGTGGATTCCCAAACCACAGGAAAACTAAAAGCAGATATTTCCTTCCGTATTCCAGGTAACCCAACCGCTCAAAAATTCAGTTTGAATTTAGGGGAAGCAGGTCTTGTGGGTGGGATCACTCAGTTTTCATCTGATTTTACAACAAAAGCTGTGAAACAAGATGGATATCCAATGGGATATATGGAATCTTTCTCCATCGACAACACAGGAACTGTGACGGGAGTATTTTCCAATGGAGTGCGCCAACCACTTGCAAGGATTGCTCTTGCTAACTTCACAAACCCAGCTGGTCTCAATAAAGAAGGTGACACAATGTATAGTTACTCCCTGAACTCTGGGGATGCAAACATTGGTGAGGCAGGAAGCCAAGGTCGTGGAAAAATCAACGCGGGACTCCTTGAGATGTCAAACGTTGACCTTTCTGATCAGTTTACTGATATGATCGTGACCCAAAGGGGATTTCAAGCCAACTCCCGAACCATTGTGACTTCTGACCAAATGATCCAAGAAGTTCTAGGCCTCAAACGATAAGATTTTAGATCGAACGGGGGAAACCCCGTTTTTTCCTTGAGTTCTGCAAAATTCTAATCAAACTGGGTCAAACCAAACGATTTAGAATTTGCAAAACTTGTCTCGCTTTCAAAAAAATACCCTCCTTACCTTTTCCCTTTTGGCGTTTGTCGCCTATGCTCCGTTATATTATTCAATTCGGAATGCGATCAAAAAAGAAACCTTACCGGTGACTTATGAATCATCTGAATCAGTTGCCTTTATTAGTTTAGGTGAATTTGAAATCGAAGGAAAAGAATCAGATCCGAAAACACTTCTTTTGCTTTCCGATCTGATTGATTTTGAATTCAATCAATTAACGGGTGCTGTGTATTTAGGAAAACAGACTTCCCTCTCGTCAGCCAAAAAGAACCGCTCACAATTTATTTTTTATGGAAGTTTCGAGTGGAGAGAGAATGGGATTTTTTTCATTCCTAAACTCAATTCCATCGAACAAAAGGCGACCTTCATGGGTAAGTCCATCTTTGTTCCCTACGAAGAAAGAGGAAAGTTAGTATCTTCCGTTTACCAATCTCTTTCTCATCTTTTGGATGAAACCATTCGTTTGCATCGTTTGCTAAAAAGATCTCCGGAATGGAAAATTCCCTCACAGGATGAGTTTCTTTCTGAATCAGAATTTGTTCGTTTGAGTGATTACAATCCTTACTTACCTCTTGACGAAAGGCTATCCATTCTTAAGTCTCTCGAATTCCCTTCTGAGTATTTGCAGTTTTTAAAGTTCCAATCCATTTTAGAAAAACGTTCGGAAGAATCTTTAAAAGAAGTTTGGCGAACAGCAGGTGGAAATCCGAATCTTTCGTCATACATAAAGTTCTCTATCGCCAAATACATTGCGGAGTATTATTTTGCAAAAAAAGAATTTGGTAAGGTTGTCGAGTTTGCTAATGCAGCGAGAAAAGAGAGAGAAGTTTCTAAGTCTGTATTCCATAGCGATTATGCTGATTGTATTTCTTTACTTGGGAAGGTTTTGGTTTTAGACGGCAAAAAAGAAGAAGCAGTTTATTATCTAACATCGGCTCGAAAACTTTATGAAACTTTGGGCCTTCTCCAAGACCCGTCTGCCATTGAAAATTCTTATTTTTATGGACTTCTTTTGTATGATTTATCTCAAACGGAACTAGCTTCTTATGAATTGTCTTCGATTCATGGCCAACTAAAAGATCCATTAGAACAAATTTATTTGGAATATAACTTAGCCAAGGTGTATTATGATTTAGGTCGTTACGATGCTGCTTTATCTTTGTTGCAGGACCAACGAAAATCGATTTTGGCTGAAGGTTTTCCCAATCATGATATCGCTTTGTATTCTTATAATTTATATGCAGCATCCTTATACAAATCAGGAAAATGGAGCATTGCAAAATCTGTTTGGGAATCACTCGTCAGTGCTAAATCAATTTATGGTATCGAAGAAAAACCATATCATCGTTATGCTTTATTCAATTTAGCTGTCCTTTCTAAACTAAAAAACAACCCAGAACAAACGGAAATCCTCTACAAACAATATGTAAGGTTGTCACCTTATGGTCAGATAGTTGACTTACCTTCAAAGGATCGTTTTGAAATCGGGAAACCTATTTATCCATATACCTGGGATGCCCAAATCCAAAATTCCTTTGTAGAAATGGAAGAAAAAACCATACGTTCTTATACGGGTCGTTATTTGTTTAATGGCCAAGATGAAGAGATTCGCGCCAGGACCTATGAAAATAGGCTCGAAGATACCAATCTCTTTTTGGATGATTTATTAAATACAAAAGCCTTTCTTTCTAAACCTATGTCAATCCTTCGGAAAACTTTGTTTGGTGACTTAAAGAGATTTGAAAAAGGAAATCAAATTGTCTTTTTTGATATTGGGCCTGCACTCAATCACCCAGAATATCCAGGTGTTACTTCTCTTGCCGTTGCCAAACACTTTTCAGGAATGGAAGTCGTATTATGGGAGTTACCTGGTGAGGTGGACTTATTTCTAAAAAAAGTAAAACCGGAACTAAAGGACCGTTTATACTCTTTCCCTAACATCCGAATTCTTTCTGCCGATGGAGTAGGTGAGTTTCAAACTTTATATTCCGATCCCAACAATTGGATTTTAAGGAATAGACCCGTTCCGAATTTAAAAGGAAAAACCATCATCATTCGTGCCGCTAACTCCATTGATATTTATGAACCTTATACAAAAATCCTTCCACATTTTCAAAATATTGGGAAAGAGTTAAAACCAAATCCGGTTCTGTATTTTTTCAACAGGAGTATCCTCTTAAAACCGGCAGGAACCGAAAAATTCATTTTGATTGGAAATCAATCCATCAGAGGTTTTCATCATAACTTTCAAAGTTTGGATCGGAATGGAGAACCTCCTTATTCCATCCTTCCCTTTACTGTCAGTGAGGAAATATAACCATGAATGTAGTTGAAACAGAATTTCTATTTTGTATTCTTTCTAGTTTCTTTTTATTTCATTCTCTTTCTCGGATAACAGATGAGTGGAAACGTAAAGATTTACTTTTTCAATGGACTGCCATCACTGCGGTTGGTTTTATAATTACGGAGTCTTTAACAAAATGGGGATTTCATTCCAATATTTGGAATTCAGATTCAATTTTTGCTTATATTACGAAAAGTAATCTAATACTTTTCCTTTCCTATTCATCCTTAGAAGAAAGGATATTCACACTAAAACCAATCCGTCGTATCTTTGTTTCTATCTTTTTATATTCTTTTTTTATTGGTGTTTTGTTTGGAACCCAATTCTTTCAAACTTCCATCCTTGTCCAAGATAATACTCTGATTTTACCCCTGGTCATTTCTCTTGGTGCCTTCGTTTGGACAAGGGAGATGTTCTGGACTGAGAAAAATGCCGATAATTTAATGTTAGCTGATGATACTTCACGTTTTGTTTATATCAATTTTCTGCCGGTAGCATTTTTAGTATTTTCTCCCTGGAAAGCGGATTGGAGTTTTTACAAACAGGTTGCAGCCCTCCTTATGTATGGGTTTTCTTCCCATGTCGGATTTCAATTGGTTTCCAAATTCAAAAGGGAAGTGGTTGGATTTGAGTCCGAAATTGGAATTTGGATCGGAGCTATTGCCTTCTCCACATGCCTTGGAACAGAAATTGTAGTGGTTCTCCCTTTAAGTATCCTTTCTGGAATCTTTGGAAGGCTTCTTTATTCCTATCTCTCTACTTTGTCTTGGTCAGAGTCTGGTATCCGGGGTGTGGTTTCCTTTCTTTACCCTTCCGTTTTGGGAATTTTCCTTCCCTTCCTGCTTCTGGAACCGGGTGGGTGGGTGCATTCACCCTATGTACTGTTAGGAGTCCAGGTCCTTTATTTTTTGAGTTTTTATTTGGCCGCCAGTCTTTGTTTTGGGATCATCCTTCTAAACAAACAAAAGTAAGATCAATTTTCTAAAAAACAATCGACAGTCGTTTTTTTCATGTCGATAGTAAGTCTGTGACCAAATCTTCGGATTCGAAATTCATCATTACGGATGATCCTTTTTTTGAAGGCAAAATAGCCGATTATTCCAAAAAAATCAAAGCCAAGATTTTGACCCTTTCCCAGTTGGATCAGATTGAATCCGACTCTAATGGCCATATCGCCAAAGTATTGTTCTATGTCTCTAGGCATGAATTGGAAGCCAAAGACAAAGAGATCCATCAATTCCTAAAGAACCATCCCACCATTATGTCGAACTTCATTGTTCGTGCCCCCATTGATTATACTGGTTATATTGCCCTTTCTATTGAAGAAGATCTATTTTTTACCAATGTTCCGGATGATGCTCCTCTTATCTTTTTAGTAAAGGCACTTGCCAATGCCTTTATGAGTCTCCAGATGGTAGTGGACAAATTCGAACTACAAAAACGGATCAATGTTTCTACGAACGAAATTTCCAAACTGACAAAAATTGGGATCAGCCTCGCAAACGAAAAAGATTTCACGAAACTGCTTCGTGATATTTTGAATTCTGCCCGTGAAATTTCTAATTCAGATTCGGGATCTTTGTATTTAGTAGAAAAAGATGAAAGAGGAAATCCTAGAAATTTAAGATTCAAAATTTCTGCTCTCGATTTGAGTTCAGACGAATTTATATTACCAATTAACAAAAAAAGTATCGCAGGTTACGTTGCTTTTACGGGGAAACAGTTAAATATTCCCAATGTGTACGAACTGTCCGGCGGTGAAGAATATAAATTTAACAGTGATTTTGATAAAATGAGTAATTATTATTCAAAATCAATGTTAGTTGTTCCTATGAAGGATCACCATGATGAAGTAGTCGGTGTTATCCAGCTCATCAATCGAAAGAAAAATTTTCAAACAAAACTAACTTTAGAGGAAATGAAAACCAACTCTATTTTGGAATATGATAAATATTCAGAAGAGTTGGTTATGGCAGTGGCTGGACAGGCGGCAGTTGCCATCCAAAACAATAATTTGGTTCATGATATAGAAACTTTGTTCGAAGGTTTTGTTACAGCCAGTGTTTCCGCCATTGAATCGAGAGATCCAACAACGTCAGGTCATTCCTTTCGTGTGGCACAGTATACTGTTGGTCTTGCGGAATCTGTAAGTGCGATACAAACCGGCCGATTTAAGGATATTTATTTTAACGAATCCCAAGTAAAAGAAATTCGTTATGCTTCTCTCCTTCATGACTTTGGTAAGGTCGGGGTTCGAGAAAAGGTTCTTGTTAAAGCCAAAAAACTAGAAGATTATGAATTAGATTTAATCCGTTGGCGTTTCCAATTTATTTTGAAGGATGTGGAAGCAAAACTTTCACAAAAGAAAATTGAATATCTAAAAAAACATGGTAACAACGGTTATCTGGAATTTGAAAAATCAATTCACCTCGAATATACTTTAGAAAAAGAAAAATTAGAAGAAATGGTGCGAGTGATTTCTGAATCCAATGAACCTTCTATTTTGGAAGAAGGTAATTCTAACTTTTTGGAAGAGATTTCTAAAATGAGTTATCATACAACTGACGGTAGCCAGTTGAATCTACTTATGCCAAAAGAATTTAGTTTTTTATCCATTCGTCGTGGTTCTTTGGACTTTGATGAAAGAAGGGAAATTGAATCTCATGTGGAACATACGTTTCAATTTTTATCCAAAATTCCATGGACTCGGGAATTAAAAATGGTTCCTGCCATCGCTCACGGCCATCACGAAAAATTAAATGGATCAGGTTATCCGAGAGGACTTTCTGCTGTGGAGATTCCCGTCCAGGCAAAGATGATGGCAATTGCAGATATCTTTGATGCACTGACAGACCAAGACAGGCCATACAAAAAAGCAGTGCCACTCGACCGTGCTTTTGACATTCTTAAAATGGAAGTGAGAGACCAACACATTGATGGGGATCTTTTGGATATCTTTATCGGAAGTAAAGCTTACGAAAGAATTCTACACAAAAGATAAAATCAGAACCCAATTATTTGTAACTTAACGTGGTAGTTATGTGAAATTTTCCTTCACTAGGGTTTCGAAATGATTTCCTCGTTCTTCAAAGTTCTTATACAAATCAAAACTGGCACCAGCTGGGGAAAAGATCACAGAAAGAGATGATTTTTCTTTGTTGTTAGCGGTTTCCATTGACGAATCTATTTTTGTTTTTAGATCTTTGACCAAAGAGGGTAAATCAGGAAAGTAACTGGCATTAAGTCCTGTTTTTTCAAATTCCGATTTCCATACATCCACCGCCTTTCCATAAACCCAAATCGGAACTTCCAATTGTTTCCATCTTTTGATAAACGGATCAACGGGTTCTGTTTTTGGGATTCCGCCGAGGATTAAAAAAAGTCTATCCTCTTTTTTGAATCCAGAAATTCCAGAAAGCATTGAGTGTAGGTTCGTGGATTTGGAATCATTGATAAACTGAATGTCTTTGTATTTTTTTTGGAATCCAGAACTATCCATTCGATTGAATCTATGAGGGAGCCCTTGAAAGGATTCGAATTGGTTTTGTATTTCTTTCCAATCCATATCCATTGTTTCCGCAAGGGCAATGGCAAAACATAAATTCATTAGATTGTGTTTTCCTTTCAGGGGAAACTTTGAAGTATCGTAGACATGATTTGGTGTATGGATCTGATTTGGTTCTAAACTAACAGAGTAGTTTTGATTTTCACCAATGAGTTGTAAGTTTGTATGATTGTCGGGCTCTACTATTAGAAATTGAAAAAAGTTTGGGTTTACGAAGGATTTGTGTTTTGGATTTTTTAAGTTTTGGATTTTCCACTTTGCTTCAGCGTAAGACTCCATAGTTTTATGTCTTTCTAAATGGTCTGAAGCCAAATTCAAAATTGCCGATGCCGTTATTTCTAAGTTAGGTGAATCGTCTAGTTGGTAACTGGAAAGTTCTAAAACTACTAAGTCCAAAGTTTCCAAACAAAAGGAAGTAAAGGGGACACCAATGTTTCCGCCCATTTTTGAATTCGGAAATTTGGATTTTAGAATGTGATAAGTGAGAGCTGTGGTGGTTGATTTACCATCTGTTCCTGTAATCCCAATAATTGGGCCTTTGTAAAAAACTCGTGCCAAAGTGATTTCACTTAAGGTTGGTATCTCTTTTCGTTTGGCAGCATCCAAGATGGGATGATCAGGAAGGATACCTGGACTTTTGATAATGCAGTCGATTCCTTCTAATGCTTTCTGTGGGTGATTGTCTGACAAAACTTCCGTATAGAATTGGGAGTTCGCTTTCTCTGGAAACTTGTCTGCCAGTATGCATATTTTTCCTTTTGCGGTTAATAGTTTGGCCGAGGAGTCCCCTGAGGATCCGCCACCTAAAATGAGGAATTTTTGCAATTTGTCTAGGTCGGAAGTCGATGGAATTGATTGAGAAAACATTGATTGACACTCCGCTAAAATACGATGATTTTGTAAAATCATATCAGGTTGGGTAAATCGGTGCTGAAACACGAAGTGAAAGACGGAAAACTAGTCGTTTATCTGGAAGGTCGATTGGACGTTTCTGTGGCAAATGAAGTGGAAGAGGGCCTTATGGAACTCATCGACAATGCAGGGCATAGAAAGGTTCTTTTGAATATGAAAGATGTTGAATACATGTCTTCCTCTGGATTCAGAGCTTGTATTTCCACTCTCCGCAAACTCAATTCGAAAGAGGGTTCGTTAAAAATCTCCAATATCAAACCTGCGGTCAAACGTATCTTTGATGTCATTGAACTTACATCACTTTTTGATATCTATGATTCAGAAGATGCTGCGTTAAAAGCGTTCTAAGCGGGTCCTTGAATCCAGTCTTACATAAGATAGTAGAGACCAAACACGAGGAAATCCTTCAGGGAAGGGGGAAGTCCCTTCCTCCTCGTAAGATTCCCGTGCGTCCTTGGGAATCTCACCTCAAAACCAATTCCATTTCAGTCATTGCCGAATGTAAAAAGGGAAGCCCAAGTTCAGGAATCCTTCGCCCTGACTACCATCCAGTCGAAATTGCCTCAATTTATGAGTCCTCGGGTGCCGCTGCAATCTCTGTCCTCACGGACTCTCAGTATTTTTTTGGATCCCTTTCGGATTTAACCTCGGTTGCAGAGGCTGTTGAAATTCCCGTGATTCGAAAGGACTTCATTTTGGATCCACTCCAAATTGATGAAGCCTATGCCTTTGGTGCTTCTGCCATTTTACTCATTGTCCGTATCCTTTCACCGAAAGATCTCACTTCCTTACACCAACATGCGAAAGGACTCGGCCTTTCTGTTCTTGTCGAAACACACAACAAAAACGAAGTAAAAACAGCACTTGATTCTGGAGCTACTACCATTGGTATCAATACCCGGGATTTAGATACATTTGAAATTCATAAAAATCTAATAGAAGACATTGCTTCGGAACTAGACAGTTCGATCATTCGTGTTGCTGAATCTGGAATTGAAAGTTATGCCGATTGGCAAAAATACAAAGGAATCGTTGATTCCATGTTAGTTGGTACTTATTTTATGAAAAGTAAAAATATAGCGAAAGACTTTCAGTCCCTTCTGTTCGGAAATTAGACCTCGAGATTTTTGATACATTCTAAGTAAATTCCTACTTTGTTTTGGATTGGATTTTGGGTGTTTCTCTCATTGTCCAGAAATTCCGAAAATAATTTCGCTTTTCTCCTATCGTCCTTCCGCTAATCTATCCGCATGAACTGGAAACAATCCTTTAAGGGATTCGTTTTATTCCTACTCTATATAGGAACTGCCAAACTGGGCATGGAATTCTTTTCTTTCCAACCAGTTAATTTGGCTGTCCTCTGGATTCCTTCCGGAATTGGACTGATTGGTTGTCTCTTCTTTGGATATCGCTATTTACCGGTTGTTTGGCTTGCAAGTTTTCTTGCGAATAAAGATGGTTTGATCAGCAGCCAACATGGACTGAGTTCTTTCGATTTGTATTTAAGTATTTGCCTGACGGCTGGGGTGGATACTCTTCAATCCGCATTGGCATATACTTTTTGGGTTCAAAAAATCCGTAAAAGCCTTAGTTCTGCAAAAGATAATTTTTACTTTGTAGCCTACGTTTGTTTTCTATCTAGTTTGATTTCTATTCTTTGTCTTGGTGGAATTTTATATTCCTTTGGGTATTTTTATAAACTAAATTTTCCTGAGATCGTTCGTACATTGATTGTGATTATCTTTGGAGATACCATAGGTATTTTTATCACAGTTCCTTTCTTTATGGCATGGAGAAAGTTTCGATTTGAGGATCTGTCGATTCGGCTCATTCTTTGGACTTTTACCTTTATATTTGTACAAGCAATTATTGTTTATCATTTCCCATACCTTTTCTTTTTATCTTTTTTGATTCTTATTTATTTGGGTTACCGATTTCAAATCCGAGGTGTTACGTTAGGAGTATTTCTATTGTATTTGTCAAGTATACTCATGACAAGAATGGGAGTAGGTCCATTTGTTTATCCTGGTGTATTTGATTCGTATATTTATTTGATTTCTTTTCTTATACCTTTTTCCATTTTATCCGAGTTCATCACCTTACAATACCAGCGCCTAATCGCTTATCGATTTGAATTGGAAAAAAAAGTTTTTGATCGAACAAAACTACTTAGAAAACAAGTTTTCGAAAAGAACAAAGCCATTGAAGCTTTACACACTTCAGAAAAATTACTCAGTGAGTCCAATCACACAAAGGATATATTTTTTTCTATCATTGCTCACGACTTAAGAAACCCACTTGGGGCTTTTAAACAACTGGCGGAGATCATGTATGAGGATTTTGATTCACATACTGACCTGGAAAAAAAAGATACCATATTTGAAATCCAAAACTCAGCATCTATGTTGTATGGACTTTTGGAACAACTTTTGGATTGGGCAAGGACCCAAACGGGAAATATGCCTTTCCGCCCAAAACAGGTGAACCTAATCAATCTGATCGCAAAGATCACCGAACAAATTGAATCTACTATCAAAAAGAAATCCATCCGTATCACTACCGAAATCCCACCGGAGTTGGCCTATGTATATGCTGATTCTGAAATGATTCAAGCTGTACTTCGGAATCTAATTACTAATTCAATTAAATTTACTAATGAAAATGGCGAAATTAAAGTTGTCGCCAAACAAGATGAAGATGGAGTCCGCGTTGAATGTCATGACAATGGAATTGGAATGGGAAGTTCTGATTTGGAAAAATTATTTCGAGTAGATGCGCAAGTAACGAGTATCGGTTTGGAAGGCGAAAAAGGAACTGGCCTTGGTTTGATTTTATGTAGTGAATTTATTAAATTACATGGTGGTGAAATCTGGGCCACAAGTGAAAAAGGAAAAGGAACTACCGTAAGTTTTCGTTTGCCAGACAAACGTTAGTTAATCGGTTTTTTGTGGAAGGAGAATTGTAAAAACTGTTTTTCCTGGTTTGGTTTCCAAATCTATGATGCCTTTATGTTTTTCTATGACTTGTTTGGTGATGTAAAGTCCAAGTCCCGTACCTTCCCCAATTGGTTTTGTTGTAAAAAAGGGATCAAAAATTTTTGATTCTACATCTTTCGGGATACCAGGACCGGAGTCTTCTATGGAAACGAAAACATAGAATTTTCCTTCGTTTTCTTTTTCCCCAATTTTGATTTTTAGGTTTCCTTTACCGTTCATGGATTGGATTGCATTTTGAATCATATTCGTCCAAACTTGGTTTAGCTCATCCGGATAACATTCGATTGGTGGAATTTCCTCAAACTCAGTGATGAGTTCAATTCCTCGTTTCATTGAACTTTCAAAAATGGTGAGAACCATATCCAATGAATCGGAAAGTATGATGGTTTGTTTTTCTCCCTTGGGGTCAAAATGTGTAAATTTCTTTAGAGACTCTGCAATTTTAATAGCACGGTTTGCTGCGATTCGAATAGTTTTTGTCCCTTGTAGGATTGAAACTACTCTTTCCGCGATTACAAAAAAAGAAGTTCCTTCATTGTTTGTGAGGACAGGGACCCAATCCTCTGGGATCTCCCGAATTCCCAACGATACAAACAAATCGGCTTTCGTTTCCACATCGGTTAATCCCAAACTTTCTAAATAATTAGTTAGATCGCGTTTGTTTTGTCTCATTTCTTTGGTGGGAATGAGTTCGTTTTGTGTTAAGGCAAGTTCAACTAACGATAAGAAAATGGGGAAAGTTTCCTTTGGGATGGGTTTAGTTTCTGGTAGGAGTCGGAAATGTTCAGTCATTCTTTCCGCAATGGCCGTACTCGAAGCGATGACTGCGCTTAGTGGAGAATTGATTTCATGTGCGACACTAGCAATCATCACTCCAAGAGAGGACATCTTTTCTGATTGAACCAATTGGTATTTAGCAGCTTTTAAATCGAGTTCGGCAGTTAATATTTCATTAGATATATGTTTCGATAAAAAGAGAGATTGGAAAAATACAAATAACAAAAGCCCGTAGGATAATACCATTGGCTCTGTTTTATTTAGTAAGGATAAGATGATATCGTTGCCGGCACAACCAATCAGTAGAATCGAAGATAATCCCAAATAAATATATCCATATCTTTTATCTTTAATATAACGAATGATTAGGTAGATGGCAATCGCTAATAGAAAGGTGAGAGCTGTTAGTACATAGAGATGGAGATAACTGATTAGATAAATTGGACCGAATACTGTATTGGCGACCGGTATCAGAATGATACCAGCCATTGTATGAATGAAATAACTTGATAAATATTCTTTAGTGAGACTATAAAAATAATATAGGCCTGCAATCGCTCCCGCATATTGGCTAAAGAAGTTGATGCGAAAGACGAGTTCGCTGGAATTTTCTCCTAAGATAAGAAATAACGATCTGGTCCCTGTTGCAAGGATTTGAAAAGCCATAATCTGACAAAATAAAAAGAGAAACAAAGATCCGATGATTCTACCACGAGTGAAAAAAACTCCTAATTGATAGAGGCCCAAAAAAAATAATCCGCCAACGATCAAAGATTGTTCGAATATTTCTTTGTCCCTTACCGTTGCAAGGTATTCACTTGTACCGAGTAGTGGAAGGAAACGAATTCCCCCTGCTTGATAAAAACGATTTCGAAGTAAAATAGAGATATGAATTGGTTCGTTCTTCGTTGGTAAAAGAACGGTTTGCATAGGTCTGCGATCAAAACCATCCTCTTTTCCGTGAATGTTTCCAATGGACCCCATCAAAATTCCATTCTGATATATTTCACAATCAGAAAATATGACATTAAAATCTAGACTTAAGGTTGTTGGTTCTTTAGGAGGAATGATTGTAAAAAAATAACTTCCAATTCCAAATCCCATAAATGAGTCATCGTTGTTTGAGTTATAAGAGTTCCAATGCGGTGTATCGGGAATGGTGACAAGGATTGTATCTGAGTTTTCTGTTACGTCCAATCTACCTGGTGTGAACTTCCATTCACCAGCGAGTGGAATTACCGGTTTTTGGGAAAAGGAATGATTGGATAGGTTAAGAACTCCTAGTTTCAGTTTTGGGGATTCTGTTTTCAGATTCGTACACGAATGAATGGAAAACCAAATCAAAAAGAGAGTAGATAAAGTATAAAATGGTTTCATTGTTTCTTTCGTTTCTACTCATATACGAAATTAATCAGGGATAGAATCGACCATTAACTAACTCTATTTCCCAAAAGGGTCAAGTTTATTTTTAAGTTACACAGTGTTCATAAAATTAAATTGAGGTTTAGCTGAAGAATGAATCGAAACTTTTCGACAACCAAACGGATGTTTGGCTGCTTTGAAGAGGTGCCGAAATTTGGTCAAAAACAGAGTTCGTTTTTATCTTTTATAAGGAGGGCTTTTTTCGATTCATCTAGAAAACAAAGAAAACTTTCCTGATTTTTACGTTAGAGAAGTGCGAAAAAAAGAAATCATTTCGAGGTAATTTTTATAAAAGATGATTGACTGTGAGTGTACATTCCCAATGATGGTGAAACGGTGATTGAGT
>NZ_RQGA01000020.1 GCF_004769575.1 Leptospira perdikensis
TATATTTTGTTGGAAACTTTCTTTAATGCTATTATCTACAATATTATTTGGATCGTTTATTATATCTTCAAGATTCTGTTGATTTATAAAGTATCCATTCGCTTGATAAAAACTAGATCCGTAAAAAGAAGCTTCATCGAATTTTATATCAGTAAGTTTATTTAATCTATGGTCTGAGTTAATTCCTGGAGAAATGATAGTTAGTGAACTACATGCAGTTAGAATGCATGCTGTAAAATAGATAGGAATTCTCATTTTTTGTCTCTGTATTTAAAGTTTGAAAAATTACGCATAACGAACTAGACTTAACGACGTTCCCTGACCCTGAGTCCCGGACGGGACGTTAGGGACTGGCACGTAGCTTGC
>NZ_RQGA01000021.1 GCF_004769575.1 Leptospira perdikensis
AAGGTACGCCGGCGTACTTTATTTTAGTTTCTCCGCTAAGATTTCGAAAGCTTTCCAGGGGACACTTCCTTCTTGTAGAGGTTTTCCGGTTTCAGTTCGGTCCCGAATACTGTCGTTTTTTGGGATTGGTTCTAAAATTTTTAGAGTTTTTATGGTGTTTAACTTTTCTAAAAGATCCATTTGTTTTTGCGAAGTCCCCCACTGAGAGGGGAGGATTAATACTGATTTTTTCTTGGATTGTTCGTCGAACCTTTCTGCTTCATCAACTTTTTTGAGAACTTGTGCAACGGTTCGGACTGCCCATTTGGATGGTGTGACCGGAACAAGAATAACAGATGCCGGTAGGTAGGATGCTATGTTTTCAGAAGACCCTGATCCTGGGGTGTCAATAATTACATAGTCGTATTTGGCTTTGAGCAGGATATTTTTTAACCGAGGAATCATTGAAAAATCTTTTGAGGCTAAATAACTTAAATCGGAAAGTTCGATGATGGAAGGTAACACGTCGATATTGTTCGATGGTTTTACTGATTCGCTAAGTGTAGTTTCTGCATTAAGGACAGAAAGGGTATTCCCGGAATCAAAAAATTCCACAGGTTCTTCTGGGAAAAAAAAGTCAGAGAGGTCCGCTTGTGGGTCCATGTCTATTGCGAGAGTGGACCCTCTTTTGGATAGTGCTAGGGCCAAATGGATGGCTGTTGTAGATTTGGAAGTTCCGCCTTTGATATTGGCAACTGTGATGATCTTCATTGCAAAGTGAGTTTGTGATTGGTAGTTTTGTGTGCAATGAAAAATCTAAAATTAGGATTATTTTTAAAAAGTACGCCGGCGTACCTTGGGTTGGGTAAAAAATTCAAAGAATTCATTTTCTTTTTGGGATACAAGTTGTGTTTGGTAGAGAGAGTTTCTTTGCGCAAAGGATCGAAGCGGAAATCCTTTCTCGTAGGGAAAGATTGCAGCGGAGAGCCTGGTCGTTTGCAAAAGGGATTATGGTCTGAGTTAAGATTCGATGCGCCCAAAAATGGTTTCATATTTATTTTTCTTTAGGATAAAAAATTCTTGTACTATTTCTTCAGATTGTTAGATTGTTCGTAACCCCTTTAACCGGGTGATGTAAACTCTCTGGATTGTGTGGAAGCAGTTCAGAGAGACTTTCCTTCCTTCTCTGGTTTTGAAATCCCCCTACTCACTTGTGAAATTTTCCCTTAACTCTAATTCAATCTGTAGGGAGCCCCTGGCCTTCCTTTTCTGCTTGGGATAGGCGTTAGAATTATGTCACATTAAAACTTGACAGAAAATAGAATCCGATGTTTGTAGAGATAGGGTAGGGGAGGTGTCTCTATACCCGAAAGCGGTCTTCCACAATTTATACCGCTTCTATACATCACCTGGAATTCAAAAGAATTCCAACCAAGGACGTTCGAAAGAACTTCCAAGTTGATAATAACGGCGCCGAAGGTTTGTCTTCTCGTTGTTAGCAGTCCAAGAAAAAATCTCTTCTTGGATGCCGGAGGTTTGTGTTGGCCAAGGGGAGTTTATGAGTGAGTCTAAAAGAATGGGTGTATGGGTTGCCCAATGGATGGAAGATTTGGGGTTAACGCCGAATCAGATAAGGCTGTATGCGGAGATCGTTTCCTTAAATGCAAAAGGAGGATGTTTTGCTTCCAATGAATACTTGGGTGGTGTTTTGCGATTGAAACGGGATACTGTGTCTCGGTTGGTATCACAATTAAAGAAAAAAGGACTTTTGAAACAAACTGGGTTTGATGGAAGAAAACGGTATCTAGTTCCTTTGGTTTTGGACGGTGAGTCTGCATTGGATTCTCATACCAAAAAGAGAGAACCTTCTTGTTTGAAAATCGAAAGCTCGGTGGGATTTGAATCCAGGTCTGAATCTGCTCGGAATACGAAGCCTTCTCTTAAATACGAAGTACATTCTAGTATACAGAATAGCGATGATTGGAAAGCTTTTTTGGCTTGGACTGAAAAGCGGCTTTCTTTTTCTACGAGTTTTGCTTTGTCCAAATTACGAGGGCCTGAGGTGCTCACGGGACTCCCCCTCTCCTATTGGGAACGATTTAAGGCGAACCCAAGATAAGATTGGCCCTTGGGTATTTTGTCCGGTTTTTCGGATAGACCATGAAGAGTCAGAGTTTCATTTAATTTGAGTTAGGTCTTGTCTGAATTGTTTTCTCCCACCCGGATATTCGATGGTATAGATACATTGGCAAGATTCCCAGGCGGGGCTTGTGAAAAAGTAACTACCTTCTTCTGTTTGGCAAAACTCTTGTTTGGGTTTGATTTTGTGGGAGGCAATGAGCCTACTTAAATCTTTTGTTTCCACTTCGTCCAGTTCCACGGATTCTTGTTCTAAGAGGATGGCGGTTAGTTTCGGGGATGTAGAAAGAAGGTTTGTTGCATTCACACAAGTGCTTTTTCTCATAGCAAGGCTTCCCGATTCGATCGCTTGTTGGCTTGCTTTTGCGGAAACAGCAGCAAAAAACAACTCGGTTCCGTCTTTTGTTTTCCATTCTGATTTCCAAGGCATATAACTTTGGCAGGTGAGGAGAACTAGGACGATACAAAGAGGTGAATATTTCATGAGAGAATCCTAACTCGAATCTAAACTTTGTCAATGGAAACCTACCTTCTTCAGTCCTATCCAGGATATTTTATTGAAACTATTCCCAATCGAATCAAAGTTGGGAGGATCTGCTATGAGCCTTTTTAAGCCACTTCCCATTTTCTCCGGTGCCATGGTTCAATCATTTATGGCTTCCTTCAAATCTAAGTCGGATAAACGTTACGGTCATTCGGTTGCAGGTAAATGGAGATCGGTAAAAACAAAAGACGGGACCACTTTACTTGCCAAGATTCATGATGTGGTAAACCCGAAAGGACTCGTGGTCCTCGTTCATGGATGGGAAGGTAGCATTCATTCTAGTTATATCATTCGAACCGCGAAATATTTTCTGCAAAAAGGGTTCTCTGTTTATCGGTTGAACCTACGAGATCATGGGGACACCCATCATTTGAATGAGGGAATCTTTAACGGTAGTTTGCTTCCTGAAACCTATGAAGCTGTGAGAGAACTCGTTAAATCTTCCGATTCCAAGGGGCCTGTGTATTTGGCTGGATTTTCTTTGGGTGGAAATTTTGTTTTGCGGATGGCAGGGAGGCATTCCCTTTCCAAAGCCGCTGACCAAATACCAAGATTAAAACATTGTTTTGCTTTTAGTCCGGCACTTGATCCGAAAAGGGCTACAATCAAAATGGATGAACATCCGTTTTTACGGAAATATTTCTTAAATTCATGGAAGTCTTCGTTGGTCAAAAAAGCAAATTTATTCCCTCATTTGTATTCTTTCCATGATTTGGATGATTACCAATCGGTAATGGATTTAACAGAGAAGATGGTGAAAGAATTTTCACATTTTTCTTCTGTGGATGAGTATTTTGATTCTTATACTTTGAATGAGTTGTTTTTTAAATCGGTTCGCATCCCAACAACCATTCTTACTTCTATGGATGACCCCGTGATTCCTTGGAAAGAATTTGCAGAGATCCCACCTTCTTCTTACTTAGAGGTTGTGATTGAGTCGAAAGGTGGTCACTGTGGGTTCATTGAAGATTGGAATCGTTCTTCTTATTATTGGAAATTGATGGAAAAAAAGATGGGTTGATTTCTCCCCAAATGGTTTTCCAATAACCTGCCCAATTTTCTTTTTTCGAAGTCCAAAATTTCGTATAAAATGAATCCAATAACTCCCTGTTAGATAAAATTTTTAAAAGAGACTTTGTTTCTAAACCACCAGGGCCTTCTGTGAGTAAGATGTTTAAGTCTTTTTCGGAAGATTGTGGGAGTTTGGATCGATAGAGTTTATTTCCTTGGAGTTGTTTGTGTTTGCCTTGGAATAGAGGGTGAACCAGGGCAAAAAAGAATTCTCGACCTTCCAGATAACTGTTCTTATGCGAAGTGAGTTCTTCTTCAAACCTCTGAATTAGGTTTGTATTTGGTTCCCAAAAAGAAGTGTTGAAGGCTTTGTTTAGAATTTTTTGTTCTTTTTCCGTAAATACTACGAGAGGGATCGCTAAAATCCAACCAAGCCAAATGGGCATTGTCAGAATAAATAACATCGTCGAGTGCGTATAACTAATATAAGCACAGGAGAATCCTAAAATGGTCACACCAAAAAAAGAGGAAAGTATATAAGGGAGATTGTATCCAGAATCGGCATCCCTGTTTTGTGGACCCCAGGTGATCCGTTTATTGAGTAAAATGGAAAACACAAAAATGCTGTGGTAGATCATGTAGATGGGGGCAATCAAGATTGAAAATGTGGTCTCCAAAAGAAAACCTGGGAATTTCTTTAAAACTTGGATTAAGGGAAGGCTTATAAAACTAAGGACCCTTGGTAGAAATAGTAACACAAGGGAAAGGTATAATAGTTTTAAGTAAAGTGGGTCGTAAATTTGCGATTTGAAAAATTCATATTCCTCAGGTAACATGGAGTAGTTCAAATATTTGTTATCTTCCAGATAATTCCATAAACTCAAGACGATATAACACATCCAAATGGGTGAATTGAGATAGGATAGGATTCCGTTTAGAATGTGGATCCTGTTGATAAAGGGAATTTTTTTCCCAAATAAAAACCAAAAATGTTGTAGGTTCCCTTGGCACCAACGTTGGTCACGTTTGAGCGCATCAATAATGTTAGGTGGGTTTTCTTCGTAACTTCCATCAAGTTCGTAGGCGCTTAAAACTTCATATCCTGCTTTTCGCATGAGAGCGGCTTCCACTGTATCGTGACTCAAAATTTTCCCGCCAAGTCCCCCGTATTCGGGAAGGTGGGGAAGGGCACAATGTTCCATGAAGGGTTTGACCCTAAGGATTGCATTGTGTCCCCAGTAACCAGAGGAGTTGATTTGCCAGAAACTTGCTCCTTTTAGGAAAAAAGGGCTAAATAAATAGGATGAAAATTCTGTTAACTTTTGGAAGAGGGTAGTGGAACGAAATATGCGAGTGCTGGATTGGATGATTCCAGCATTGGGATTTTTTTCCATATTAGCAATTAATTGGAGAATGAGTTCACCTGACACAAGGCTATCAGCATCAAGTATAATCATATATTTATATTTTTTCCCCCACCTTCTACAAAAGTCGGCGATATTCCCACTTTTGCCGTTTAGATTACTTTTTCTTCTTCGGTAGTGGAAGTTATGGAAGTTTTCTGTCGACTCACATAATTCTATGTAGGCGGCTTCTTCTTTGATCCATTTTTCTGGTGTTCTTGTGTCACTTAAAATGAAAAAATCAAGTTGGGGTAGTTTGTGAATTTTATTTGCGGATTCAAAAATAACTTTGATACGAGAAAAGATTGAAATTTCATTTTCTTCGTATACAGGCATAACAATCGCAACAGGTATAGATGCCATTAAAGACATGTCTAATTCTGTTTCTGGAATTCGTTTTGCTTTAAGAAGGGAGTCGGCATCCTTTTTTAGAGAAAGTATAAATCCGAAAAAAGCAGTGCTTGCACCATAAGACAACATTGGCAAAAGGAAAATCAGTGTTATGAATTGGTAGTATTCGGTGATTTCAATTCCTTGAAAGGAAATGATTTCGATAAACAAACTAAAACCCCAAATAACAGGAGTGATGAAAGTGATAAAGAATAAACTACGATGAATATGGATCATAACAACCTAAATATAATGATGTAATAGAGGAAACTCCAGAGAAAAATGGAGACAATGATGAAAACTGGCTTTAATGATCCAACGATGGATTGTTTAGTTTTTTTTGGATCTCGTTTCCATTCAGCAGACTGTGGAATCATCGATCCAAACTGCCAAGAGCGATCGGGTAGGGGTAGGGATTCGGTTAGGTTTAATTGATTCGTTCGTAAATGGTTTAACCAAAGTTTCCAGTCGGATTCAAATACTAAACTCAAATCTGTGTTGTTGAAAAATCCACTGAGTAATTCTGCAATTTTATATTCGTTATGGATTCCACTTAAAATTAAATAGGAACGAATTCGTTCACTAAATTCGTTTAGGTATATGGTATTATTTGGATAGTCCATCTCGATAAATCCATGTTTCAGTAATTCTTTGGTTTTCTTGTTTAAGGAAAACGTTCCAATCGGATTCCCCTTCTGCGCTAGGATACCAGATTTGAAGACGCCATTGGTCTAGTTCTGATATTTTTTCGATTTTGTATCGAATCAGTTCGGGAGGGATTTCACTGTTTTTTATGACAGCAGTTAAAATTGTTTTTTTGTCCAAAGATTTTAAGTAATCACCAGTGAAGTACAGTGTGAATACTTTTTCTTTTGGAAAAACCGGATCAACTCCTCTATAAAATGCAGATGCTTTTCCGAGAGTATGGTGTTTGGGTGATCGTTCTGTATAATGTAAGGTGTATTGAAACTCATGGCCTTCATTTAAGTTGGGTGGGATTGCAGGTTCCCAAAAGGTTGTGACATTGTCATCGGAATCTAAGTTAGTTGTAAATTCCAATAGATACAAACTTCCCTTCCCCCAGTTTCCCTTTGGCTCTACCCAAACACTAGGTCTTAGGTGGTATTGGAGTTTTTCGTCTTGGTAACTTTTGAATTTTCTATCTCTTTGGATGAGACCATATCCAGAAGGTGAGTCCAATGGAATTCTTGTTAGTTGGGTTTTTTTGGGATTGATGAGAGGCCTCCATTCCCAGTCGCCCGTGTTGGTTTGAATGAGTAGACCATCTGAGTCATGTACTTCCGGATGGATGTTCCCGAGAATTGGGTTATCGGATTCACCATACAAATACATGGAAGTAATGGGTGCAAATCCAAGGCGTTTGATTTTTTTACGTAGATAGATTTTGACTCTTACATCAATGGTTGTGGTCTCTCCTGGTTTGACGACGAATTCATAAGAGCCAACCACGGACTCACTATTCATAATGGCATAGATAGTAATGGACGTATCCGTCTTTTGGGGTCGTTTGATATAGAAACTTTCAAAAATAGGGAATTCTTCTTTGTCTTTGGGCCCTGTGTTGATGGCAAGACCTCTACCGGATAATCCGTACACTTGATCTTTGGAAATGGCTCGAAAATAAGAGGCTCCTTGAAAAACTAAAAATTCTTCTAATGCTTCTTTTTGATTGATGGGGTAGTGGACCCGAAAGCCAGTATAATGGAGTTTTTGAGTTAGTTCGGCAAAGTCGTCTGTGAGAGGTAAGTCGCCAAAGTTAAAACGAGATGCATCATAGGGAATTTCTACTGGTTTTTCATTGATCACTTCATAGATATGAATTCCGTTGCTGTAGATATGACCTGGATGGAAAAAATGCAATTGATAAGGAAGGGCAAGATTTTTCCAAATAGCTACATCCGGTTTGTATTCAATTTGTCTATAGTCGTTGTAACTAATTCCATCAAGTCCTGGGATTTTGAATTCAGGAGTAGGGCTGAATTTTGACTTTAATTTTTGTTTTGCTATGGCATCGGCAGTATGAAAATCGAAAACTTCGGTGGGAGTGGTGATTGCCATCAAAGTGGCGATTTTACTTAACGTCAGATCGTTTTTTCGAATGATGATTACGACACACAATACCAAGGCAATGAGAGCAAGATATATGTTCAGTTTCTTCATAGGTGTAATGATTCATACTCAATCCATATGGTCACCTAAATATTCTGATGTAGCATTTTTGCCTCACTAAACATGGATTAAGCAAGAGTTTCTATTTTTTCTATTGCATATTTCGATCACTTTTGTACCATTCCCCTCATCTTATGAAACTTTTGTTACCCTTTTGTCTGTTCGCGATCACCTTATTCCTGCAATGTTCTGGTTCTCAGAAAACAGATAAGATTCTTGGCGAATCCGTGTTCACTGGAAACAAACCGCAATCATTCAAAAAAATTGCGCCACTAACTGCCAACTCCCTCGGATCAAGGAAAAATCTTTGGGACCACGGCTGGGCAGTCATTCCTTCAGGAAAGAAGAGTATGGATTTAGCTTATGAAAATTATGGGATTAGCTCACGAGTTGCGAAAGCAATGGTCTTGGTTCATATGAAAAAAAGAAGTGCTGACTATCCTGGAAAATTAGGGCAAACTATGGAATCGGTTGCTTCTTGGACAAAAAGTGGTATCAAAGATTCTTTTGGTAAGACGGAAGATATTTATGATGCAGGTTGGCAACTTAGCAAATCTGAATGGAAAGTTTCTCGGGAAAGTTTTGGAGAAGCAGGTTCTCGATTTGTACAAGGTTATGTATATTTGGTGCCAGGAATCGAATCGGATGTAAAAGTAATGAGATCGTCCCTTGTTGAGATTCACGGTGATTCTGATAAAAAGCATGCCAAGTTAAACGATTTATTCAACACAACTATCAATCAAAATTCCAAAAATATAGTTTCTGCATGGAGTGATTCTTTCTCTAAAGCTTCAAGTGAGTTTACAAAAAATTATGAAGAATCTGGCAATCGTGAGAATGCTCTCCTTGCCCTTGTTGATATCTTTAAAGGATATTCCGTTGCCCTGAAGGAAGTGATGGTGGAACCTATTGCCAAAACGAGCGTGAATACGGGTGAAATTCTTGTGGTGAATGGAGTGTATGTTCCTCTTTCGAAAACGATGAATTTTTCATCAACAGCTTTGATTTCTACAGGAGCTGTTCTTTTTTATTCGACTAAGTCTGGTTATCGGGTGATTTCTCCCACGTTGGAAGCCGGACTATTTAGCTCTATAGGCATTCTCTCCGCATCTTCTACGGTTCCAACTTACACGGCGGGAACCACTCTTGCGGCTTTCAACCAAGTCACTACGGTTGCCGCAACAACTGCCGGTGGAACGATTGGTGCCGTAGGTGGAACGGCTTATGATACGGGTGCTTATGCTACAGGGATGGTTTATGATTTGGCAAAAGGAACTTCGGAAGCCGGTGTTTATATGATGAGTTCTGGTTTGGTTTTGGGTTATAGTGCAATGACCGTCCTTCCTTCTCAGTTAATATTAACCGCAGTCGATGGACCTATATTAATTATCTATGATGGCCCACGTGTTGTGATTGCATCGGTGAGAGGCAACTATTTAGGGTTTGACGATGTTCCTACAGGTACAGTCATTAATTTAGAAGAAGCAAAAAAAGCAGGAAAAGTCAAAATCTTAACAGATGACCCAAAGATCATCAAAAAAGTATTAGATGCTGAAATCGCAGAACAAACAAAACGTGCAAATGTAAAGGCCTCTGAAAACAAATGAAACCAAACTCGTATAAAATATTTATAATTACTATTTTCTTATCTTTGTTTTTTTCTTATTGTTCGGGCTCTGATAAAAAAGCAGAGGATCCACTAAAGAATACCAAAAAATTAGCAATCGAAGGTCATACTTCCCTATACTATCAGGGAGCGTTACCTGTTAAAGGAACAAGTATTAAATTCATCCCGCCATTTAGCGAAGCCACAGTTTACGTTGGACGGTATACATTCGCAAAAGAAGAGTTCTCTAGATCTGTTTTGAAAGCACGCGAATCAGTGGTCATAGTCAAAGATGGGACCAAAATGAGTTGGACTGCTGCCGATAAGGTGAGTGCTGGCGGTGATGCAGCGGTTCAGTATCTCTCTGAAAATGCCACCAAACCGGGGTTATTTATTATGTATACTTCAGTTGCGGAATCGTATGGTTTGGTAGGGTCTTCCTGGGAACGAGGTGTAGATGCCCATAAAACGGTTGTCACAAACTCGCAGGCCATTCGTAAGGAATGGGACGAGTGGGCAGATATGCAATTGAATCAAAAAGAGGCTGTTGATAATTCTCCTTCTGCTAAAAAAAGATTTAATCAATACAAACAAGAATACCAAAAAGCATTTGAGTCAACGGTTCTTGGGTATGTGGATTTGGATGATGCGCTAAAGTCTTCTTATAATGAATCTTACGAAGATTTAAAATCGGGAGATTGGGAGCGTAGGAAAGCAAAAATCAAAGAATTTGGTTCTTCGGTTTCCGATAAAATTTTTGGAAATTGGAAAGAAACAGTTTTTACTTATGGTCAAGATAGTTCAAGGGAATGGGGACAAGCTAAAGCTGAGTTAGACTCAATTGCTGAAGAAGGCCCGGCTGTTCCTTTACTTAAGATGCTTTCCCGGACCGCAAAAGCCGTGTTTTATGATGGCCTGATCAAACCGATTGGGAAGATAACTTTGTATTCGGTAGGGTATGTCACTTGGAATGGGATCATTTATCCATCGGCAGTCATTTCTAATTATGCCGGTACTGGTTTGTATTGTTTAGTAGAAACATTTACCTTAGCAGGAAAAGGGGTTGTATATATTACTGCGCCTAGCGTTGAATTAGCATTAGGCGCTTTGTTGAATAGCACGGAAGTTGTCTTAAATGAATCAGTTCAGTCTATGGATAAAGGTGTAAAGATAACTTCTGCAGTTGTCAGAAAAACCTCTGCATATTCTGCCAAAACAGCTGGAGTAGTTACAGAATCCTCAGGGAAATATATTTTAGCTCCGATGAGTTTAGCGGGCGTTACTACTGGACAGACAGTTTTAGGAGGGGGGCTTGCCGTTGGTGGTGCTGTCACAGGGGCCACAGTGGCAGGAACATCAGCAACTGCCCAAGCAGTAACCTATACTTCTTCGAAAGTGGCTGCTGGAACTGTAGGAGTTACTGGAACTGTTGCCTCATTCGGAACAGGAACTACTTATGGGATCTATCAGTTAACAAAAGCAGTTGGTGTTCCAACTGGCGTGGCGATTGGTTCAGGAATTGTGCTGAGTTATGAGTTTGTATCACATATGTCCGCTCATTCTGTTCTCGCTGTTGCTGATTGTACCTATTTAGTGTTATCCCTGGAAGGGGGTAAGTGGGTAGTCTATGGAGTGAAAGATGGCTCAAAACGAGCGTCTCGCCTTCTAACGGGGGCTGTAGTGGATGTGGATCAGATTCGTAAGGAAGGCGGAACTGTAGTAAAAGTTCCTATGGAACCGGGTGAAGTTGAAAAAATACTAGGTAAAAAAAATAAAAAATAAAATCATTGGAGAATGGAGAACGAAGGTAAAAAAATTCTTATTATAGAAGACTCTGAACTTCAGAGAAAACTTCTCCATCGTTGGATTACCAATCATGGATACATTCCTTTGGAAGCAGTGAATCTTTCTGAAGCCAGAGAGATTATCATCAAAGACCAAATTGATGTAGTTCTCCTTGATTGGGAATTACCAGACGGATCCGGGATTGAACTCATCTCAGAAATTTTTTCCTCTTCTTCTGTGGGTTGGCTTCCTGTCATTATGGTGACGGGCCACACAGAACCTGAAAATCTTAAACTTGCTATTGAAGCAGGTGCAACGGATTACATCACAAAACCTGCCAAAGAAATTGAACTATTAGCAAGGATCTTTAGTGCTTTGCGAATGAAATCTTTACATGACCAACTACGTGAAACGTCAATTCGTGATGTAATGACTGGTTTATATAATCGTCGTTATATGGAAGAACGGATTGATCAAGAATTCCAAAGATGTAAAAGACACAAACATAACCTCTCTTTGGCAATGATCGATATTGACTTCTTTAAAAAAATCAACGATACCTATGGACATGAGACAGGTGATATTGTTTTAAAGAGAATCGCCTCAGAGTTAAAAACATGTTTACGTAAGTCGGATATTATATCTAGATTTGGCGGTGAAGAATTTGTTATTGTTTTCCCAGAAACTGGGCTCTCCGATGCGACTCGAGTTCTAGATAAAATTAGGGAGATGGTGTCTGGTTTGGAATTACATTCTGAGTCTGGACAGACATTTAAAATTTCTTTTAGTGGTGGTGTTGCTGGGGGAGATATCGTTCCAGTTGATAGCCCTATTGAACTTCTGCGCACTGCCGATAAACTTTTATATGAAGCAAAATCTTCTGGTCGAAACAGGATCATAAGTTAATTTACCAATTTGGATATCAATCATTCTTTTTACCAACTAACGCCCGATACAATACTAAATGCCTTGGAGTCCTTGGGTTATGAGCCTACGGGTCGTTTTTACCCATTAAACAGTGTTGAAAATCGAGTTTACGATATTGAAACATCAAATTCAGGAAGGATCGTTGTCAAGTTCTACAGGCCCGGTAAATGGACTTACGATGAGATTTTAGAAGAACATCGATTTTTAGAAGAGTTATCTTTAGAAGAAATTCCTGTCTTGTCCCCGATTGTGATTAATGGGAAATCTTTGTTCGAATGGTCAGGGATATATTTTGCCATTTGGCCACTCCGGAATGGAAGGATCGTCGAAGAAATTGCGGGCGGAGATTTAGAAAGAGTTGGTGCTCTTCTTGGGAGGATTCATTCTGTTGGGAAAAGATCAATTTCTAACCATCGACCGATTCTTGACATTCCATCATACGGTTTGAAATCATTAAACTTCATCTTAGAAAAAAAAATGATACCAAACAATGCTTTGGCGGAGCGTTACAAATCCACTGCACTCCGTTCTTTTGAATTTTTCGAATCTTTGGTAAAAGAATACCAAATTCCATTCCAGCGAATCCACGGAGATTGTCATAAAGGGAATTTGCTCGTTTCGCCAGAAGGATATAGTATTTTGGATTTCGATGATTTTTTGACAGGTCCTATTGTACAAGATTTTTGGATGTTATTGCCGTTAGGTGAATCAGATCGAAAAAACGATGTGTTTCAGTTTTTACAAGGTTACACAATGTTCGCAGAATTTGACGAACATTGGTTACAATTGGTAGAGCCACTTCGTATTGTAAGATATATTCATTATGCAGCCTGGATTGCGAAACGTTGGCAAGACCCATCCTTCCCATCATTGTTTCCTCATTTCGGAACGGAAGAGTATTGGTTAAAAGAAACCTTAGATTTGGAATCTGCCAAAAAAGATTTAGAGGATCAGTCATTTGAAGGAAGTGCTGACCCTATCAATACAGAACCTGAAATGACAAATAAAGACTTTTTTTGGGATTGGGAAAACTAAGACAACTAACTTAGTAAATGTGATAAAGCGACTGCGAGTGCATGGGATACGTTTAAAGAATCAATTTGGTTTTTCATAGGTATGTAAATCAAATTGTCTGATAAATTAAGTACATCCGATTCAACTCCGTCTGCTTCATTTCCAACAACGAGCACAAATTTGTTTTGTTTCTCTATTTCATGAATAGATTTTGTTTTTGATAATAAACTTTCGCCTTCTCTTGGAAGGGAGAGTGATAGAATCCTGTGGCCTGTATTTTGTAATAAACGTAAAGTATCTGTTGGGTTGGATATGCGCGTTAATTGGATTTGGAAAAGAGATCCCATCGAAACTCTTACCGATCTTCGCAGGTAAGGTGAAGCAGATTTTGAGTCAAAGAGTATGGATTGGATGCCAAAAGCCGCAGCCGTACGAAGTATGGATCCAATATTTTCACTATCAACGATTGCATTTACGAGAAGCATTGGAGCCGTAACCTCTTTTAAGGAACCCCATTTTTGGTATCCGACAGCCATAAATCCTTGGTGCACAGAAAATCCTATGGTTTCCTCAAATACTGATTTTTCGGCAACAAAACATTGATTAGATTCTTGGAGCCGAGATTGAATTAAATCTTTATGTTTTTCCCAATACTTTGGCATACAAAATACTGACTCTACTTTAAGATGCGAATGTAGGAGTCGAATTGCCGTTTTTTCATGGTCTGCAATGAAGGTATTGGATGGGTCTTCCTTTGCTTTTAAGAGCTGGTAGGCTGCAAGTCTGGGATCTTGGGGGCTCTGAATGATTTGCATTATGTCACATTACACCGAGAAAGCCCCCACCCTGAATCGCGTGGCGGAGGTGGGCTTGTGGGTTCCTCGCAAAACCCCTAACACAAATTCTCTCCTCTTTCAATCGAAGATTGGATTCTCCATATTTTTTTCGCAAAAAGTTCATATTAACTAATTTGGTATTTTGTTTGAATAAAGCCATTGGAAAAGGTCGAAGTCTGAATATGGTTTAGTTTTCTTTCGATCAGGGAATTACCAAATAACGGTAACCCGGACCCTAGTAGTATTGGTATCGTTGTAATTGTCAATTCATTTAACATATGTTTTGCTAAATAGGATTGTATCAGTTTTCCTCCGTCCACATAAACTGTTTTGAATTGTTTTTTTGTTATATCAGAGTCTAGTTCTTCAAGTGTTCCTTGAAATATTCGAATAGGATGTTCTGATTTGAATTTATAATCTAGATTTCGGGTTAATACGTAAATGGGAATGGATCCAAAAGGGTAAGTTTCAAAGGTTAAAACTGTTTCAAAAGTAATTCTCCCCATAACAATACATTCGATACCTTCCATAAAAGAAGAATAACCTAGATCATTATTTTCCAATGTGAATTCTTTTGAGGAAAGCCAATCAATCGAACCGTCGGTTCTTGCGATAAATCCGTCTAAACTGCTTGCAATAAATGCTTTATATTGTATCATGTGGTAGCCTTACTCTACAACGTAGACTAATTATTCTACACTGTAGAAAACATTGGGTAAAAATGAAAGAAAAAATTATACAAACAGCTCTCAGAATTTGCGAAAGAGACGGTTATGAGTCTTTTAGTATGCGAAAATTAGCTACAAAATTGGATTTGGATCCAATGGCGGTCTACCATTATTTTGAAAATAAAGAAGCTCTGACGAAAGCAATGGTAGAACAAATTTTTAATCGTTTTCAAAAAAAGATCTCAAAGACTAATAAAAATCCAAAAATTAATCTTAAAAAGATTTTAACAGAGTATTGGAACTTGTTTATCGAATATCCTGGTATGTCTTTGTATTTAATTAAAAATTCTCATGAAGATTTTCCTTCTGTTATAACATTTAACCAAACACTCCGAGATTTAATCCGGGACTTACATCCTGGAAAAGAAATAGAGAAGGTGTTATATATCACTATTGATTTTATTCATGGCAATGCATTTGCGCATTCTTCTATTCTAAATGGAAAAACGAAAGGGGAGAAAATCCGGTCGGTGCAAAAGGTTTTTGAGTCTACGTTATCATACCTTTTGGATTTGTTATCCAAGTCCTAGCCACCTAAGTGTGGTTCTGGGACTAGTAAATTTCCGTAAGTATTTTCCATTTGTAGTTGATAAAATTACATAGGAAAAAACTATTTATTTGGAATCTTGGATTTCTACCGACCCATGAACATTGATCCTCGCACAGTCGTATTCATAAATGTAATTGGATGTTTGTTGATGTCGGGTGGGTTGTGGTTTGCTGCTCGAGGTTATTTTCAGAAGTTACCTTATGTAAAAGATTGGGCCATTGCCACATTAATTCAAGCTTTGGGCTGGATTGTGATGGGTGTTCTGCGAGGTGTCATTCCAGATTGGATTTCCATCAGTGTTGGGAATTCGTTAATTCTTTTATCGTTGGTATATTCTAATAATATAATACTCTCTATGTTCGAGAGAAAAACTACTTGGAAGTTCGGGATTTTTTCGGTAGTATTTGTTTTTGTTTTTTTGGTTTTGCACCATTTTTCTGATTTTGCGCCCAAATATAGGATTTCGTTGATCTCGTTTGCCGCAGGTTTACAACTTATTTGGTCTTCAAAAACAATTTTAGCGGCAAATCAAAATGCAAAGTTATCAAGCCGTTTTGCTGCGTTTGTATTTTTGGCTTGTGGTGTTTTTTTGTTCCTTCGTTCTACTTATTATACCTTTGCAGATGTTTCTGTTTCCCAAATCGCATTTGGAAAAGGTCCTATCCAAGATATAACCTACCTATTTTTTTATGTTACATCAGTAATGATGACTTTTGGATTTTTAATGATGTGTATTGATATATTCATCAAAAGCCAAGAAGAGAGTGAACAAAAATACAAGTTACTTGCTGAAAACACAACGGATGTTATTTGGGTATTGAATTTTGATGAACGAAAATATCTTTATGTCAGCCCATCCGTTATTAATATCACTGGATTTACATCAGAAGAAGTCATTACACATACCTTAAGGAATTCTCTGACACCTACCTCTTTACAATATGTAATGAGTGTACTACCAAAACGGATTCAAGAATTCAAAGATACTGGTGAAAGAAAGCCATATAGCGATGAAATAGAACAATACTGCAAAAATGGTACTACTGTATGGATTGAAGCAAATACGGTGTTCCAGTGGAATCCGAATGGTTCGATAAGTATACTTGGAGTTTCTAGAAACATCGATAAACGGAAGAAAACAGAAATCGAAAAAGACAAATTTTATTCCGAATTGCAGTTGTTAAATCATACAAAAGATAGATTTTTTTCTATCATCGCACACGATTTAAAAGGACCTATAGGAGGGATGAATACTTTTGCAGGTATGATTCTGGAAGATCTGGATACAAGGCCTCTGAAACGAACAAAAAATGATTTAAGTATTCTTTTTCAATCATCCGGTGAAGTGTTTGTTCTGTTAGAAAACCTTTTGACTTGGGCAAGATCACAAACAGGAGAAATTTCATTTTTTCCCGAAGATATATCCTTATATCGTTCTATAGAGTCTTCAATCGCATCAGCATCTTTCTCTATTCAAAACAAGTCAATGACTGTAAAAAATTCTGTAGATCCGCAAGCTGTAGCTTATGCAGACGAAAAGATGATAGAGACTATTCTTAGGAATTTGATTTCAAATGCAGTAAAATACTCTCACCCGGGTGGTGAAATTCGGATCGGATCTAAATCGATAGGGGATGATATCGAAATTTCAATTATAGATTTTGGCACCGGTATCTCTGAGGAAATTAAAGATAGGTTGTTTCGTATAGACGCAAAACAAAAAAGTATGCCAGGTACTATAGGTGAAAGGGGTACAGCATTGGGTTTGATTTTGTGTAAAGAATTTATAGAAAAACATGGAGGTACAATCCGAGTTGAGAGCGAATTAGGCGAAGGATCTCATTTTTATTTTACATTGCCGAAAGCATCAAGCGTACCTATTCGGGCATAACTTTGATTCCGTTCACCATTGTATCCCTGGATATAAAATAATAGGCTACCTTTCTTAATATCATTCCTTATCATATACCTTCACTTTGATGTTCTATCTCTACAAACCGCAAATTTGCTCTTTTCTTTTCTACAGTGAATACTTCCCATTTTTCATCTTCTCGGAATAACGCAGATGTAGGTAATAAGATTGCGTTTGGTTTTACAAATAAAATAATTTATAATTTAATTCATAACCATCAGCGATATCTGATGGAAGATTAAATTGAATTGTGAGGGGTGCCCGTTATTCTTCCACACCTAAAGAAGAAATTTTTGTTATGACGGAAGGTTGAATGATCGAAAGGGGACCTTCTAAAATTTTTTCGCCCTTAGTTAAAAGTCCTGCACTTTCACAGTAAGTTCACCTTCATTGAATTTTAGATTTACAGAATGCAGAGAGATTAGTGGCACTTTACCAACTTGATAAGTTTTCCCAAAAATATTTGTTTTAAGGAGAGTATTTGATTTCGTTATTTTGTAATTACCGACGGAACAAAAAGAACATTTAATTTTAAAAATTTATTCCTTCGATTATATTCTGTGAACTGAAAATTCTGTAACTTTCTTTTGGAATGGATTGATCTTTCTCAACCTTATGGAAGAACGGAAACAATTTTCGATTTGGATGTAAGTCCTGATAGGATTTCTATATTGTTTTTCGGTACTTGGAAATGTTTGGAAAGTAATGTGATTAATTCATCGTTTGCCTTTCCATCTACCGGTGGAGATTTTATGTGCGCAATGCACTCAGTTTCTGATAAAAATTCTAAACCAGGTCGTTTGTTGTTAGGTTTTACTTTTATAATCAATTTCATAAAATTGTAATCTCATAGTTTCCTGGAAAAAAAATACCGACTCAATCAGAAAATAAAGTATGTTTTTTTAGAAAACATTTAATATCATACTTGCTATCGATACAAATGATTGTCATTTTCTGGGCGCCTCGAATCTGTTTGGTGATCTAACTTTTTTCTAGGCACGATCCCGCTCTACGCTTCAATCTTCCCCTTCGGGAAAGGATTTCCGCTACGATCGGTGGCGCATGAAGAATAGTAAATAGGCAAATTGTCCATAATCTAAACATTTTTTCAATAAGAAATGAATTGAGAATTCTTTAAAATGATTGTTAGGTGAAAATGCCGAGAATTCGACTTGCTGGTCTTTAGGTAAATTGGAATGATCTCTTAGAAACAACTGCATTTTGATAATTTTATCTTAATGGTGTGGGACTTTTTGAGGGTAGGGATGTCAGTTCAAAAAAATCTTTTAGATATTTTATGGGTTCTTGTTTGTTCGGGACTTGTGCTCATGATGCAAGGTGGTTTTTTAGTGTTAGAGTCTGGTTTGACTCGTGCTAAAAATTCAATCAATGTTGCAATTAAAAACATTGCTGATTTTGGAGTGGCAACACTTTTATTTTATCTCTTTGGGTTTGGGATCATGTTTGGTTCGTCTTTTTATGGTTTGTTTGGTAAGGATTTATTTTTACCTACCTTTCCTAAAAACAACGCATGGCCTCCAACTTTCTTTTTGTTTCAATTAATGTTTTGTGGAACTTCTTCCACCATTGTTTCTGGTGCTGTTGCGGAACGACTAAAGTTTCCTTCCTATCTTTTGGCAACCGCCCTTATTTCTGGAATCATCTATCCTATTGTTGGTCATTGGGTTTGGGGCGGAACATTCAGTGAATCTTCCCGTGGTTGGTTGGAACAATTAGGGTTTCATGACTTTGCAGGATCGACTCAAGTTCATAGTGTTGGTGGTTGGGTTTCTTTGGCACTTCTTTTAGTGGTAGGTCCGAGGCTCGGTAGATTCAAAGCCGGGGAACCTTCTAAATCGGTTACAGGTAGTAATCTCCCTCTGGCCATGTTAGGTGGCATTATCCTTTGGTTTGGTTGGATGGGTTTTAACGGTGGAAGTACTTTAGCATTCAACGGGACGGTACCGTTGGTTATTTTAAATACAATCATTGCTTCTGGTTTTTCTATGTTAGTTGCATTATTTTTAACTTGGTTTGTCAAAGGATATCCAGAAGCAATATCTCCATTAAACGGGTCTTTGGCGGGGCTTGTGGCCATTACTGCAAGTGCGGATTGTGTAGAGCCGTCTCAAGCTGCTATGATTGGTATGGTGGCTGGAGGGCTTACCATCCCGGCAGAAAAATTACTCGAAAGATTAAAAATCGACGATGCTGTCGGTGCAGTACCCGTTCATTTGGTAGGTGGTCTTTGGGGGACAATCGCGGTTGGTATTTTTGGAGATATTGAAAGATTGGGTGCAGTAAACGGTAGGGGGAACTTTATTCTCATTCAAATTTTAGGCGCTGCTGTTGTTGGTCTTTTTGCTTTTGGTGTGTCCTATATTCTTTTTAAAGGAATCAACCGTTTCTATCGTTTACGGGTCGATGAAATGGAAGAAAGAATGGGTTTGAATATATCGGAACATAAAGCCACTACTGAACTTATTGATTTGTTTTTATCAATGGATTATCAACATAAAACGGGAGATCTAACTCTCGATGTGCCAGTGGAACCTTTTACAGAAGTGGGGCAAATTGCAGAGCGATACAATTTAGTCTTAAGTAAAATTAGATCTACATTAAAAGAAAACGAAGATTCTCGAGTGGAAATTGCAAACGCGTATGAAAAAGTAAGAAATGAACAAGAAAGAGCCGAAAAACTATTGTTAAATGTTCTTCCTAAAGCTATTGCAGAAGAATTGAAAGAAAAACAAGGACTAATTGCAAATAGTTATCCAGAAGTATCAGTCATATTTGCTGATATTGTTGGGTTCACTCAAATTTCATCGGGCATGAAACCGGAAGCTGTGGTGCGTATCTTAAATGAAATTTTTTCATACTTTGATGTCCTCGCGGAGAAATATAGGTTAGAAAAAATCAAAACCATTGGAGATGCTTATATGGCAGTAGCAGGGCTGCCAGCTCCCGATCAATATCATTCTTTACTTGCCGCACATATGGCATGGGACATGAAAGCTTTGCTCTCTAGGTTACGACTTGGGAAAAGTGGAAATAAACTCAGTATGCGTATTGGAATCAATACAGGCCCTGTGGTGGCTGGTGTGATCGGAACAAAAAAATTCATTTATGATATTTGGGGAGATGCAGTGAACCTTGCTTCTCGAATGGAATCTCATGGGCTGCCGAATGAAATTCAAATTACAGAATCCACTGCTCAATTGATTCAGTCTGATTTTGAATTAGAAACAAGGGGTGAGATTGAAATCAAAGGGAAAGGAAAAATCAAAACCTTTCTCATTAAACAAAGATTACGCGAACCAGAAGATAGTTTGCCTTACTTCCAATTTGCTACTTAGGTAGATAGTAAACAAGCCGGCAACAACCGGCTTGTTTAGATTCACAACTTGGAGTTTCAATAAATAAAGAAGCAGTAAATAGCCATATATGACATATTATGGCTAAGATGTGAGTTAGTTTTCATATATGCTGAATTAATATTTTATTTTTTATCCTGCATAATTGATAAATTAAGGCTTGAAAAGCAGATAATCTATCATATAATACTAATTAAAATGACCTGGGATGGGAAAAATTTATACGAAATTCAAGAAAGTATAGGAACCTCTTTAAAAGGAAGGCGTGTCCAAATGAACCTTTCACAAGAAGAGCTGTCGGAAAGGAGTGGGGTCTCTCCTTCCTCCATCGCTCGCTTAGAAACAGGAAAAGGAAATATTTCCTTACTCAATTTACTTTCCCTTCTGAAAGAACTAGATTTATTAAACGAATTACAACTTATCTTTAGAGATCCGAGTCTTTCTCTCGCTCTTCTTGCAAAATCAAAGACCAAAAAACCTAGGCAAAGAGTGAGGAAACAGAAAGTAGAACCACCTAACAAAAATAAAACTTGGGTTTGGGGAAACCAAAATGAGTGACCCTATCACCTTAGCCAAGGTTTATCTTTGGGGTAGTCTCGTGGGTTATGTTTCTTGGAATGAAGAAGGCGGATTTGCATCTTTTGAATACGATAATGAGTTCCTTAACGCGCCAGTAGAACCAGCACCACTTTTGATGCCAAAAAGTCGCACGCTTTATTCTTTTCGTAATCTCAATAATGAAACATTTAAAGGACTTCCCGGAATGCTTGCAGATTCCCTTCCTGATAAATTTGGGAATGCTTTAATTGATGTTTGGCTTTCTACAATCGGAAGGAATAACAAATCATTTAATCCAGTAGAAAGATTGTGTTATATTGGTGAACGTGGAATGGGAGCTTTGGAATTTAAACCAGCAACTTATAAATTAAAAACCAAAAATGTTCCAATCGAAATTGCAGAGATGGTTCAGTTGGCATCAGAAATTTTAACTCATAGAAAAAAATTCTCATCAAAACTAGAAGTTAATAATCAAAAAAAACTGAATGAATCTCTCACAAGTCTGCTGACCATCGGTACATCTGCCGGTGGCGCAAGGGCAAAATGTATTATTGCTTATAATGAAAAAACTGGAGAGGTTCGATCCGGACAAGTAGAAACCACTGAAGATTTCTCCTATTGGATATTAAAATTAGATGGGATTCAAAACAATAAGGATAAAGAATTAAATGACCCAAAAGGTTTTGGCAACATTGAGTATGCTTACTATCGTATGGCATTAGATTGTGGAATCCGTATGATGGAGTCCAAACTACTGGAAGAAAATGGTAGATACCATTTTATGACCAGACGTTTTGATCGAAATGCAGGTGGCAAAAAACTTCATATGCAATCACTTTGTGCCATAGCTCATTATGATTTTAACATGGCTGGCGCTCATAGTTATGAACAAACCTTTGAAGTAATTCGCAAAGTGATCTCTGACAATACAAGATTAACATTAGAGCAACAATTCAGGAGATCTGTCTTTAATGTTATTTCTCGCAACCAAGATGATCATACAAAAAACATCGCCTTTCTCATGGATCAGAGTGGAAAATGGGGGCTCTCTCCAGCATTTGACATGACTTATAGTTATAATCCCAATGGGCAATGGACAAATCGCCATCAAATGAGTATCAATGGAAAACGAGAGCGATTCACAATGGAGGATATAATTGAGCTTGGGAAAAAAGCCGATTTAAAAAATTTACAAATTAAATCAATTGTCGATGAAACAAAAGAGATAGTCTCCCAATGGACAAAATATGCAGCAGAGGCAAAAGTAATTCCTTCTTTACAAAAAGAGATTCAAAAGAATCTAAACTTATCGATATGACCTATGCTTCCGATAATATAGATTATGTCACATAACTAATGTTATCTGGTTAAGTGTAATCATACATCTTTTGCAGTTTTGTTTCAATACATAATTTACAAAAATATCAATACCCCCTCTAGTTCAGACGTGGATGAGAATTCTAGTTTAGTTTTTAAATATAAAAACCTTTTGGTATGCCTACAGATTATCCAATAACGGAGTTCATACAATTGGATGGTGTTATCCGGTAAGATTTTTTTATCATGGAACCGATTCTTTGGCCAAGAAACTCATAGGATGGATGAATGATCCTCTCAAACTATCAAACTATCAAACTATCAAACTAAGACTATAACAACCATCATCATTTTATTTCCCGGATAATTTAACTTTAATTTTAAAATTTGTCTTAGAGAATTCTATGATACATTATACTTTTCTAATGCACAGTTTCCATGATATGAATTTTGAGACGAAATATCAAACTATGTAGCGATATTCATGGTATCTATATTCAAAAGACCTAAAATAAAAAATAATTTGCCTAATCAACCATAGTTTACAATTTGCATCCTAAGTTTTTAAAAATTAATATGCAAGAGATTCAAACCAACACCACTACTGATGTAAAAAAGGATTCTATTATTACTGGATTCGAACGAATTCTGTTTGAGCGAGATAGTCATGGGAATATTTGGATAGGTGCTTGGAACAAAAGCCCTATTCTTTATAAAAATGATGGGAACCAAATCACACGTTATGAGTTCCCTGTGGGGTTTTATCTTTCCAGTGATAATCCTTTCGATTCAAATCAAGATTCTGTGTATTTCGGATCATCAAAATCAGTTATCTGCTACAAGGATGATAGCTTTTACACACTACCTTCACCAGAAATAACCAATTCATCTCCTTATCAAATTCTAAATATTGGACTTTATGTATATGTTATCTTTGCCAATACAAGTGCAAGAAAACATATACACCGGTGGAATGGAACCCAATGGGAAACATTAAACTGTAATTTAGAATTTGAAAACCTAAGAAATCTAAAACAAATCAGTAATAATCGAATTTTAGTAAGTGAAAACAATACAGAAATTGCTTATATTCTTGATTTGGATGGTAAGTTTATATCGGAATTTGCAACGAGTAGTGCACCGATGAATGTGAAAGTAAATTCAAACAAGATTTTTTTATATTCCGATTCAAAACTAGAGGTGCGAAGTAAGGATGGTGAATTGATTCATGTATTAGATTTATATGATGAAATAATGAAATCCTATTTTGGATCCTACTTAGAATTTATTGATATCGCCGTTGAGGATGAGTCAAACCTAATCTTTCTGTTAAAAGAAAGAAATAAAAAACCTGCAAAAAAACACTTTTTAAACTTCAATTTAGATACATTAACTTTAACTCCTCATTCTCTCTATGGCCAACTAAACGATGACCAAAATCTTCTCCGATTTGAAAAAGACAACTTGGGAACTTATTGGTTTAAGGTTTTTGGAAACCATTATTCTGAATCGTTTTTTACTTTAAACACGGATTTATCGCAATGAAACAAAATACAAAACTGAACTTAAAAATAGAAGACCTTTATTTTGGAAATTTAAAAGAAATCATTATCGATCGGATGTTAGTATTTCAATCTTTAAAGGATACTTTTCAAAAGAAGGCAGACAAAAATAAAAATAAACTAAACCAAAGTTTTCTAAAAGAATTCGAATCTATGTATGGATTTAGCCCTGGAAAAGAAATTTTAGAGTGGGAGAATCTCAAAAAAGCATATCAAACGATTATGTATGAAGTGGCTGATGTTTGGAATATGATCGACCATCATTCTGCCGAAGAAGAGGAAATCGAGGAAGATGAAGATGGTGGTTTTGAATATGCTATTTCTTCTACAGAAAAACTCGTAAAAAGTAAAGATCCTGAAGAAAGACTCTCATGGTTAGTCGGAACATATAGTGGATTAATGTTTTTATTCAATGGTTCGTATGCTTTTGCCTCTGATGGCGGTGGTGACACATGTTGGATCAATCTATTACCCAATGAAAATGAGTCTGTGGAGGTCAATCATTACAATCATGAAATTGGAGAATTAGAAAACTTACCTTATTTTTCTATATCACATTTCGTTGCAGATAATTGGAATAACGATGCCAATGAAAGTTATGATGATGACGAGGAAGAAGAATTCGAAGAAGAAAATTCAGATAAAAAGGAAAAGGAACCCATTCTTACCTCTCAGATCAAAGAAACTACCATTAAAGCTTTTGAAAAGGAAGCGACAAAGTTTTATGAAAACAAACCAATCTATAACAATTCTTTGGATATGTTCGAAAGGTCAGCTTGGTTGCTAGGACATAGTTTTGGTGACCCGGCTTATGCTTTTACAGAAAAATTAGCTGCAGCTCCATCTTATGCTCTTTGGGAAGAGGAAAAGATAGAAATCAAAAAATATCCCAACCTAGCAGCGTATTGGATCTTGCACCACTTTTATTTAAAAAATGACGATGCTTGCAAAGAAACAATCAAACTAGCCGGTAAATCCAAAGGAAAGGTTATTGCAACACTCAGCAAACAAGTAATTGGTTATCTGGAAGGGAACTCAAAAACTCTATTCAATATTTCATCAGAAAAAGTAGAAAAAATTAGAACCCAAACATTTAATAATGCCGATCCAAAACAAATTGAACCGAGAAACGTTCAGTTATACAATGATAGTTTAGGTTTAACGAACCTCAAAACGATTTCAAAAAAAGAATTAGAATCTCGGTTGAAAACAGATTCTGACCTTTTTCAATTGATTGAGGAATATCCAGATGATGTGACAACACACGATACCATTCTAAAAGAGATAGCCAAACGAGATCCGAACCTAAAACGACTCATTGAAGATTATTTTAGGGAACGAACAGATAGTGCTTATAATACTTGGCCATATAATCCAGATAAATTAGACAAACGCCTTTCTGTCGTTATCAATGCAGCCTTCCGACAAGGATTGAAGTATGATGCAGACAATAAAAAAGCTTTTTCTGGAATTACTAAAACTGTCGGTATGTTGGATGATGACAAGGCAATGGTTTCCTTAAGAGAGGCTGTCCACAAACTCAAACAAGATGACCCAAGGATGGAGTACGTAGTAGAAGCTTTGATTAAAAGTGATCATAATGAATCTAGATCCATCTTAGCAGATGCAGCTTGGCGGACTTTCGAAACTTTAGACAACGTAAAAGAAATCAATCAAAAGGTTCAAAAAGAAGGCCCTACCTTAAACAATATGTTTACTGTGTACACTCATTTGAACGAAGCTTTACAGGAAAGAATTTTAACTTTAGATGAAGTCTCCGTAAAATTAATCCAAAAACTTTTTAGTTACTCTGATCACTTTAAATATTTTGGGATTAGCGTAGGAAATGCATTTGCAGTCTGTGCTCATTTGGGACTCAGCGAACATACAGAGATTATTGCAAATTATCTAAGAAGAAGTTTTCAAATCAAAGGGAGAGATAAAGGCTCTTATTTAGAGTTACGTTTGATTGTTAATATCTCTGAAGCAGCTCTTGCCTGGGCGAAAATGGAACCAGAAAAAGCGAAAGAGGAACTCATCAAATTTTTCAAAGAAGTTGATGATTCAAATGATCCAGGGATCGCAATTGACTTAAAAGCATGTTACGTCGCAGGTTTGTTATTCTTAGAACCGGATAACGAAGAGTATACGAGTTTTGCCGAACGAATTTTAGGGAACAAGGGAGATCAAGTTCGAGTTTACGGGATCATTCGTTGTATCAGAAAACAAAATTTAAAAAAATTCAAAGATTATCTTTGGTATCATATTTACGCAGATCCAGACCCTATGGTTGATTATTCCTGGAGTTATGTTGAAGTAGAGGCAAGAAGAGCTTGGGAAACTTTAACTGGAGAAGATGCACCAGACTTTGATAATTCTGATCAATATGCGTCCTCTCTTTCTAAAAACAAATCGTTATTACCTGAGGCAATTCTCCATCCTGAAAAATATAGTATCCAACATGTGTTCGAAAAAATTCGAGAAACTAAATACAAACATGAAGATGTGGTACGTTATGGTGGGCCTTGGCTTGTCGATTCCTTACGTTATTCTTTAGACGAATACAAGTATTCAGGATCCTATGACCGTTGGGAAGCTATCAAGGCCTTATTCTTTCAGGGACGGAATGTTTATCCATACTTTTTGGAAATTTTCAAATTACCTTATGCAGCACCTTCCTGGAAAACCTATCTATTACAATTTATGAGAGTGATGGAACCTGAATCTCTCAAATGGAAGAAAGTTCTTACAATGGATGTAAATGAAATTACAACATTACTTGAAAATCCAGACCCCGAATGGTACGTATGGACTGATTTACTTGCTGCGAGGCTTTTTTTGTTAAATGGTGAGTCTTCTTTTGAGAACATTTCAAAAGTAATAGAGAAACGTTTGGATATGACCAACCATCTGTCTTATGATTCCAGTATCTATGAAGAAAGTTTAGGTCTTCGATTGCCACTTCTTTGGAGGTGGTTTGGGAAAAAAGGGGATGATAGGATTCAATCCCATTGGAAAAAGGCCAATAGAGATTCGGAAACTTATACAATGCTTGATATGGCAGCCAGACGCAAGTTAGATGATCAAGTTCCAGAAATGCCAAAGATTGAAAATCCGGGTATTTTACTAAGCTTCTATCCAGAACAAAGAGAGTATGGTTGGCATACATGGATGCATATAACTCCTGATGTGGTTCGATTTGGGACCAATGAGTTTCATCTACAATCCGTTTTACCCGATTCCAAAACTGAATCGAGTTTCACAGAAGCCAAGGAACATCTAGAAATGATTTGGAAGATTGCACATATTTTAGGTTATACAGTCTCTAAGAAAAAACCCAAAGGAAAAAAATAAGAATGGTTTCTGTTTAACCATTCTTATTTACCTTTAGCCGAAGGTACGATGGGAATGGTTAAGTCGGTTGTCCCTTCCCTACTGACTTTGCATAATCACTGGGAGACATTTTTTTTAGTGACTTAAAGGCTAAGTTAAAATTGGCTTTCGAGTTAAAACCAACTTGGTAGGCTAGCGACAATAAATTGGCTTTAGGTTCCTTTTCAATCAACTGACAAATTTCTGCGATACGGTATTCGTTCACAAATCGATTAAAATTCATACCAAGATATGCATTGATGTATTCACTCAATTGATAATCTTTGATTCCTAATTTTTCCGCAAGGTTTGCTAAATTCAAATCTTCTTCGCGATATACAAAATTCACCTTAAGTAAAGTATCTAAATCAAGTTTTAACTTTTCCAAATTTAAATTTAGAATCCGAGAAGTTCTATAGGACTGACGTAGTTCTGGTAAAAGATCCTTAAACAATTGGTGATTGATTTCTGTTCCGATAAAAGCAACTACTGCCATAAGGGTTGCCAATCCCGCTGTAAAATAAATTCCTGTATGCCATCGTAAGAAAGTACTAATAAAGATAAAACTAGCAAAAGTAATATTTCCTTTTAGTATCATTCCTAAAATTTGTACTCCTAATTTTGCTTCTTGATTGGGATTACGATAGAGAATCATTCTATACTGATATATCATCCATACAAAAGTACCTACCCAGTAAACACATCCAACTGCAGAAATCATTTCAGGGATAGAAAAGGGAGCTCCCGCAAAACTTTGATTCATTGATTGTAAAAGAAGATGAGGAGTCGCCCATTGTAAAAGAAACAGAATGAGGACTACAAAAAAAGTAGGATACAATCGTTTCAATCCACCTAAAGGAATCGGCTCTGAACTGAGAAATTGTTCGATTGTATATTGCATACTCCCAGGGATTAAAAAAATAATCGGAACGTAACCATGATTTAAAATCGCAGTTTCAAATTCGAATCCGGCATACAAACGATAGGCATAAACAATCAAAATCCCACCAGAAAAGGCAGCTATCATGGCAAAGGGAAAACCTTTGGAACCCTTTTCTTTCACTAGGATCCCAATTCCTAAAATGAAATGATACCACGCTCCAAACTGGAGCCATGACCCAAAAAATTCGAACATGTTGCAAAATTCGGACAATCATTGCAAATCCGTCAACACTTTGGGGATCTTTCGTACAAAGAATTAGTACAAAATCATGATACTAGACCTAAAAAATCGTCTAGAATCGCCATCTTAGACGCCAATTGGGCGCATTCATGGTAAATTTGAGGCAATTCAGAGGCGAATTATGAAAAAGCAAAAAATCTATCGTCTGTTTTTACCACTAGGGGTCTTCCTTCTTGTGGCATGCGGACCAAATGGAAACCAAAACTCAAAAGACAACGCAGCCGTACTAGGCGTGTTAAACGGATCCAATTCCAGTAACTCAGCTTCACCAGAAGCTCTCCAGTTAAGTAATGCAGCCAATGCAAAGGATATTCAAACTGCATTTGCAAAAGAAAATGATGGAAGTTTTACTTTCAACGACAACATCTCTTTTCTTAGCAACGATGGTGTCAAAATTACGGGAAACCTTTTCATTCCAAAATCTGGAACTGGCGCCTTCCCTGCAGTGATCTTTGTTAATAGTTGGGCACTCAATGAATACGAATACATTGTTCCTGCTGCTAAACTTGCAAAAAAAGGATATGTAGTATTCAGTTATAACACAAGAGGATTTGGAACATCTGGGGGACTAATTAACGTTGCAGGCCCGAAAGATATGGAAGATCTCTCGAAAGGAATTGACTTCCTACTTGCAAATGCACCTGTCAATCCAGCAAACATTGGTATTGCGGGAGTATCTTATGGTGCAGGGATTTCTCTTCTTGGTCTCAGCAAAGAACCTAGAATTAAAACAGCAGTAGCAATGAGTGGATGGGGAAGTTTACCTGACTCACTGTACGGAAACCAAACACCTAGACTTGTATGGGGACTACTCCTCGTCACTGCTGGTTATATTACAGGAAAGATGGATCCAGTGATTGCAGAAAACTTTGGAAAACTTCTTGATACAAGAGATGTTGCAGCAGTTTTAGCCTGGGCCAGTGAACGTTCACCTAATAGTGCTGTAGCTGCCCTCAATGCTTCCGGAAAACCAGTTTATATTTCAAATAACTCACAAGACAATCTTTTCCAACCCAACCAAATCCTTCCTTACTTCGAACAATTAACCGTTCCTAAAAAATTGGATTTGAATAATGGGATTCATGCAACTGCTGAGGTTGGTGGTATTCTTGGTCTTGATAATTATGTTTGGACCAATGCTTATGACTGGTTTGACTATTGGTTGAAAGGAATTCAAAACGGTATTATGACGAAACCAAAAGTTTCGATTCAAAAACGATTTTCTTCTTCAAGAGTTACCTATTCAACTTGGCCAAATCCAAATAAAGTAGATAGAACTTACCACTTGCGACCAATGGGACTTTTGACTCCTGGTAAAATCACTACCACTGCGAATACAACGAACGGAAATGATACCATTCTTTCTGGAGGAACAAGTGCGACTACCGGTGTCCCTCTCCTATCAGAAATTTTAGATGGAGCGGTATCTGTACCTGTAACTACAAATGTCAATTTGATTGACCGTACAAACGCAATGGTCTATATCTCTGACCAGTTGACAAGTGTACTCAAAGTGAGAGGACGCACTTTTTACAAAGGTCGTATCAATAGTTCAGATGTCGCACCTCACGTTGTAGTGTATTTGTATGAAGTAGACATTTGGGGAACAGGAAAACTAATCTCTCATGGTACTGCTACTTTATTCGGTGTCAAAGGAAAAGATACAGATCTTAATGTTGATTTACAAGCAGTGGCACATGACTTTCCAGTAGGAAGTCGACTTGCTCTTGCGATTGATAACATTGACCCAATGTATGCAGTTCCAAAACCGGTTTCTTTATACACAACTACTTTTAAACACAGCACATCCACGGCTTCCACACTTCGTTTTGAAAGTGAATGATTAAAGTATGGGTGCGAATGACAAAATAACTTAAATCAAATTTCACCTTTAAATAGTTAGTTTATTCATCGGGAGAGGTCACCTCTCCCCTTCTTTTTATCCAACAATCAAATGCTAGCGCCCCGGATAGTAGCGGAAATCCTTTCGCGGATGCGAAAGATTGCAGCGGATAGCCGGAAATGGCGCCCACATAGCTTTATTTTTCCGTTAGTTTATTCGGATTAGAATGGACTTGGTTCGTTCCAAGGCCAGACTTTGTACGATTCATAAATAAAGGGAAACCCGTTGCCGATACATTACTACGCTGGCCTTCATCTCGGTGAGATCACCACCGAACTCGGAAAACAAATTACCGAAGACCAAAAAGTGAATCCTCTCAAACGACCATTGGTTGTGGTTCCCAATCAAAATTTAATCCCTTGGTTACGTTTAAACTTACCTAAGTTTGATGTATCAAATCTTTCCTTAAACATTGAATTTACGTTTTTAGAAAAAGCAATTTTGAAAATTATATTTCAATCTTTGAATATACAAACTTATGAAGAACAAACAGCGCTATATCAATATGAAACTTTAAAACGAGATTGTTTTGCCCTACTCTACCAAAAACAACAAACATTACTGAAAAATTTTCCTGAAATTCAAACGTATTTGGAAGAGATCCCAAAATTGTATTATCTTTCTGATGTACTAACAAAATATTTTAAAGACTATGAATTAAATCGAGAAGAATGGATTAAAGATTGGATTGGCCTTGATTCAAAAACTATCCCGAACGAAGTTAAAAAAGATCCTTATTGGGAACTAGAAAAACAAATTTATACAGAGATTTATAAAGACGAAACAAAACCAAAAAATTTATTTCGATATTTGGAAGAAGGAAAAAATTTACCACTCTCTGGCAACTTACATTTGTTTTGTTTATCTAACCTTTCCGGAACTTATATTGATTTTTTAAAAGAAACAGCGCTAGCCAAAGAATCTAAACTTTCGGTTCATATTTACCAATTCCACAATGGGAAAGTTATTGGCAAAAATACCGAGAAAACAAAAAACTATTTATCTAAATTTTCAAAACCGCAATCCTATTTGGCAAAAGAGTTCTCCAAAGCTAATGATTCTAAACAAAAATCAAAATTTATAAGTGGTGGGATGCTTTCTAAGTTAAAGGCATTTTTATTAGAAGAGCCTGTGAAATCAGAAAACTATTTAGAAGACCAAACAGTAAGGGTCTGGAATGCACCTTCCGTTTATCGTGAAGTGGAATCAATTGCGCACGATATACTTCATAAAATTAGTTTAAGTAAAGGTAGACTCAATTTACTTGATTTTGCGATCTTAGTTCCAAATATGAACGATTATCGATCAGCCGTCGAATGGGTGTTTGATGGCGGAATCTACGCCACACAAAAAAAAGAAAACTTACCAAGGTTACTCAAAATCCCTTATTCAATCACCGATCTAGTGGCCAAAGACACATCACAACTATACCTAGCATTGTCTACTTTGTTTCGCTGTATGAAAAATGATCGATTCGAAAAAGAAGACATCTATTCTTTATTCAAAAATCCATTACTTATGGGCGTTAATGATACTAATGAGGAAGAAAGCTCTCTTAAAGTTTTGGATTTAATTGATTCTTTGGGTTCTCTCTACGAGGAAGAAAAGGAATACAATCCTTATACAATTTCCTTTGGCCTAAAACGTGCGGTAGTTTCCTTGGTCTCTGATGAAGAAACCGCTTGGAAAGAAATAGAAGTGGTCACAAAACCAATTTCTTCTGACAAAACCGTAATTGAATTTGTGGAAATCTGGAATCGAATCAAAGAAATTCAGCGGGAATTAAAAGAAAAAATTCTACAAATACCGAAAGAAGAACGTTATCTTGTCTTTGAAAATTTATTTCAGAAATTATTTACCTTTGAGGGAGAATGGGAAAAAGAACTTACCTACTTCAATCAATGGTTAAAATCAATTCAATCTTGGTGTGTTAGTGACTGGAATCAAACCAAAGACTTTTTAGAAATGATTTCTCTCTTAACAGAAGAAGTTTTTTCCGACATACCAATGCAACGTGGCAATTATTTAACCGAAGGAGTCACTGTTTCTCTCCTGCAACCAATGCGCCCTATTCCATTTTTTCATGTATACATCGCAGGACTTGGTGAAGGGAAATTTCCTGGTTCTGTGGATCGATCCAGATTCAATTTACGAAGATATGATTCCAAACCTTGGGATCTCAATCGAAGAGAAATCCAAGAATCTCTTTTCTGGGAATCCATTCTTTCTGCAGAAGAAAGTATTACATTTTCGTATGTGGGAAAAAACACACTAGAAGATAAAGAATTCGAACCTTGTTCCACTTTATTTGAAGTAATGACTGCGATGGAAATCAAAAAAGCTGTGGAGCTCCCTTTAACATCGTATAGTCGATTCTATGACGAAACCCAATTCCCGTCTTTTGATTATGTTCGAAACTTAAAAAAATTTAATGCCGGGGATATAAACTTCCCAAGGCCCAACTTTACCGACGTAAATCTTTTATCTCCTTCAGAGTTTACCAAACAAAAAACAAATGAAATCACGGTTAAACAACTTGTTACAGGACTTAAGAATCCCATTCTTGGGCCTCTATCAGAAAACCTTGGTCAAATTTGGGAGGAAGAGGAAGAACAGGAAGAAGAACCATTTCGTTTGAACAATTTAGAAATTTATACAATCAAAACCATTTTTATTCCTATATTTACCGAATCTTTGGTCCTTAACAAAGAATGGACTTGGAATCGCGAATCCATTCAAAATCACCTAACAGAATACACACGAAAAGCAGAACAAAATGCTGAATTCCCATATGGGGCATTCCATATTGTTTCCTCAGAACTTTTATTACAAGAACTGGAAACCATTGCAGAGCGATTCCATGTTCTCAAAGATACAGTGTTTTCGGTAACAGAAAACTTATCATATTTAAAAGCCGTTTCTATTGGAGATACAGGCCTTAGGCATTGTAAAAAAATAAATCCATACCAAATTACCGAAACTCATAAAATCATCGGAGAATGGGAAAACTTAATCGAAAAAGACGGAGTTTATTACTGGGTTCATTCAGGAAGTTTGTACGAAAAACCTAAATATCCTAACGAATACTTAAAAGATTACCTCGGTAAAATGGCTTATGTTTTGACTACGGCATGTTTGTTTCAGATGACCGGAAACAAGTTAATCATGATTCCCGCCAATGCAAAGGATTTTAAAAATGATTCCTATCTTGATTTTTCAAATCTATCTACACCCGACTGCCAATCTTATTTAAATTCGATCTACCAATTAGTTACAGAGGAAAAACCTAAGTATATTCCCAATGCTGGTTTAAATCTTTTCTTCTCCAAACATTCTATTGAAGAGATGGAAAAAAATCCAGACACTATTGATTCTTTATGGAAGGAATTTTTATCAGAAGAATTGGACACCATTTTACATTTTGAAAATCAATTAATGAAGTTATCTCCCTATACCAAAGTTTTGTTGGACGAATTCTCTCTCACGTCTGTCTGGGAGATTTTTTTACCCATCCTCAAAAAAGGATTTCGATAAATGGGCCACCCACTACTCCATAAACCAAAGTTTATCGAAGCATCAGCAGGTACAGGAAAGACCTATCTCATCATGGAAATGTTAGGTGACATCATGAAACATGATGTGGAAAACAACATTTCAGAGAATCGAATTCTAAATACTTTGATTCTCACATTTACTGAGAAAGCTGCCGGCGAACTTAAAGGAAGACTCAAAGCCAAAATTTTAGAACTTTCAGAGAATGGAAAAAATCCTGCTTTTTACCGATATCTCCGCGACTTAGATCAAGTCACTATTTCCACCATCCATGGATTTTGTAATATGGTTTTGAAAGAATACCCTATTGAAACACAAAACAATCCCAATGTCCGACTAACAAATACAGAAGAAATCATCAAAAAAAGTTTTTATCTTTTAAAACGAAGCCATTGGGGGGAAAAAGATTTTGAAGGTTTAGCAAAGAATCTAATAGAATCTAATACTTTAGAGAAAGAATCCTCCATTACCTTTGCTGTGTCCAAACTTTTATCTCATACAAAGAATTATTTTTTTCCAAAAATTTTGACTATAGAAGAAATTCTCTCTTCAGCAAATTTAGAAAAAATTCTTATTAGTTTAAATTCGGTGATGGTAACCTTACAAGGACCCATTGGTGCGTCTATCATAGAACAAGGAGACAGTAGAACCATCCAAAAGTGGATCGAAAACTGGTCCTTGATGCATACTTTCGCAGAAACCCTTGTGTCCAAAAATAGCGAATCCCTCAAAAAAGAACTTCAGCGAATTACTGGTTTACAAAGAACCGCTGATAAAGTTGCTTACCAAGGTTTCGCTTATTTATTGTTAACCGGTAAAACCATTACCAAAAACTTAAATAAAGAAGCGATAGAACTACAATCTTCAATCAAAACGCTAATTTCTTTACTCGAAGACACATTCCCTATAGAAAAAATTGATTTAGAGGGAGAATGGTTTTTACAAGAAACAGCGCTCCGATTGGCAGAAGATACAAAATCGCAGCTTAAAACAGGAGATACTTTAACCTACGATCAAATGATCCTAAAAGTACATGAGACAGTGGTCACAAAACCCAATCCATCACTTGTCCAATCACTAAAGGAACGTTATCAAGTTTGTATTTTAGATGAATTCCAAGATACAGATCAAAACCAATACCAAATCTTTCGTTCTCTTTTTGTAGATGATAAAGATAAAAGCCGCATGTTGTTTTGTATTGGAGATCCAAAACAAAGTATTTATGGATTTAGAGGAGCCGACATTGGTATTTATCTAAAAGCAGCAAATGATTTTGTAGATTCCAAAGCTAGTTTATCAACAAATTACCGCTCCACGAAAGAAATCATCCATGGGCTCAATTTACTCTTTCACAATGAAGAGAAGAACTTTGGCGAAACTAATTTTTTCCCCATAGAAGAACCGGGCTCACAAAAAGAAAACTACCAATACCATCCCGTTACCTCCCCCGATCCCTCTAAAATAAAATATAAGTATACCCATCCAGATGAATATGGGATTCATGTCTTTCATTATCAAGAGAACTTTCAAAATGTAAGTCGGGCTCGTAATGTTTGGGCGGAATCTATAAAGGAAGAGATCCTCAGTTTTCAACAAAACAAACAGACTTTACCTTATTACAAACACGGAGAACCAAATCCAAAAAAAGTAAGCCTTAGGGACATTGCCGTGTTATGCGGTAGCAAAAAAGAAACAGAACAAATCGAAAAGGTTTTATCGAAAGCAGGAATACCTTGTTCGATCTACAAACAAAGAGGTATTTTTAAATCCAAAGAAGCCGAACAAATCGAAAATTTATTAGAGTGTTTAGCTGAATCGAATAACTCTCGTTCTTACAAACGAATTTTATTTTCTGAGCTTTTCAGTGTCCATCCAGAAGATTTATCCAAATACAATGAACATTCCATTGATTCCTATGAAAAATCTTTAATGGACGTTTGGCTAAAACTCATTCGTGACAATCGTTATGCAGCATTCTTTCGATCCGTCATGGATGAAACAAAAGTTTTTTGGAATCATGATCTAAAAAATTTAGAATGGGAACGAAAACGTACCAATTACAGACAAATCTTTCAAAGGTTACTAGAATTTCAAATTCGAACAAATGCGAACCTCACCGAGTTATTAACTGAACTACGCGAACTCAAACAAAAAAAATCTTCTCCCGAGGAGGAACCTCTCTTTGATCGTGAAACCGAAGATGATGCTGTTCAAATTCTAACTGTCCATGCTTCCAAAGGTTTAGAATGGCCTATTGTATTTTTATATTATTTCGGGACTAGACCTCCAAGTTTAAATGATTACGAATACCCAACCTTTATCGAAGAAGATCACAAAACAGAGAGACGGTGGATCCTCAGTCTTTGGGACTCCAAAAATGGCAAACCAAATGAATTCAAACATTTTCTAAATGAACAAAAACGTATGTTATATGTGGCCTTAACAAGGCCCAACCTAAGATTGTATTTACCAAAAATATCATGGGGGAAAGATTCCATTCAAAAATCTGGGTATGGAAACATTTTATTTGCCGAACTAGAACGAATCCAAGAGTTGATCAAAAACCATTCCGATGGAGAGAAAACATTTCTATTCAGAAATGAAAAGAATATTGAAATTTTCGATAAAACCACGACACCCCTCTCTACTGAATTAGTTAAAAAAACGAATATAGATCCAATCGTTCTTCCTACAGAAATCAAAGCAGGCAGGATATTGTTACAACATAGTTATACAAGTTTACAAACCTCTCAAAGTCTTTTATCAAAGCTAAATGATGAAACACAAAAAGAAATTGAAGAATCTGGAGAACCAGAATTTATCAAAACAAAATCCGACCTCCCTTCCAGTTCAAAAGTGGGAAATTTCCTTCATCGCATTTTGGAGTTATGTGATTTTTCTATCTTCAACCTTCCGGCGGAATCTATCTTAAACCACCCTTCCTGGAAATGGGCTTATTCTGAATCCTTTAAACAATATCCAATCAAACTCCAACCCAACTCAGATGATCCTTTAGAATTGATTGTAGTCAAACTTTTACAGCGAGCTATGACAGCGGAGATCACACTAGCCGATGGAGAAAGTTTTGTTTTGAGTGGATTAAAACCGGAAGAAAAATCTTCTGAATTAAAATTTCATTTATATGTTCAAAAGATGTTAGAATCATCAGGTGTTCGTTTGACACAAGGATTCGAAAACTATCTAAAAGGAGCCATTGACCTCGTTTTTTGTAAAAACGGGAAATACTACATCGCCGATTATAAATCCAATCTTTTACCAAATAGCAATTATGATACAAATGCAGTGACCTCTGCGGTGATAGATAAAGGTTATATGATTCAAAAATCAGTATATGCTTTGATACTTTATGATTACCTATCATCGCTTTATGGAAGTGATTTGGCTTTGGAGCGTTTTGGAGGAGTGTATTATCTATTTCTGCGAGGAATGGGACTTACAAAAAATTCTGGCATCTACTCAGATCTTAAATCATCCTCACGAGATTGGAATCAAGAAACCTTTACAAAAATTCGTAAAGAAATTTTGTCTTACATTCAAGAAGCCGCTTCTAGTTTGGAGAAATTATATTTATGAAACAAACAGAATCATCTTATCTAGAATTAGCAAAAGAGATTATAACCTATTTTCCCGAAATTCAAAAAACCCATGAGGATTTGGTTGCAAAGCTCATTGAAGCTAACCAAAACGGAGACCTTTATTTATCTCTGATGGATACACCATCAAACAAAGATTTTCCAAACCAATTTCCTTTTTACATTGAAACTATAGGCACAGAAAAAAAACTTTTTTTTCATAAGACATACAAAGAGAAAATTCATTTTGAATCAAAGGTCAAAGGTCTACTTTTAAATCACAACGAAGATTCTCTAAATAAATCAGATCTTACAAAAATAGAATCTACTATCTCCAAACTAGAAACTCAATTTCGCAATCCACTTGCCCCGGAACAAAAACAAGCAGTAATCGAATCCATCAGCTCTACGTTTCGAATCATTGCAGGTGGACCCGGTACCGGTAAAACTACAGTCGTTTCTTTCATTTTAAAAGTTTTAGACGAATTACAAAAACTGCCAGCTCCGAATCATATTGCACTTGTAGCACCAACTGGAAGAGCGGCGCAGAGATTAACAGAATCGATTCAAAAGAATTTAAACCACTTCTCCGACACAAAAGAATTAGCTTCTTCTTTGCGAGGGCAAACGATTCACAATCTCTTAAGAATTTTCCCTGATGCCCCAAAACCATATTATGGAGAGAAAAGATATTTGCCATTTGATCTCATCATTATGGATGAAACTTCTATGGTGGATTTGTCACTGATGAATCTTTTTTTAGATTCCATTAGCGAAAAAACTCATTTAATTTTGTTAGGTGACAAGAACCAACTCCCCTCTGTTGGACAAGGAGAAGTTTTAAGAGACCTGCTCGCAGAGTTCAAAAAACAAAACAAATTCATTTCGGAACTAAAAACAAACCATAGATCCAAAACCTCATCCAAGTTCAGTTTATTTGCTGAATTGGTAAAAGATTCTTTTGACTCCCCCGACCCCCAACCTACATTTCCCGATCCTAAAATTACAGAATCACTCAAAGGAGAAGAAGATGATTTCATTTGGTTACAGAAAGAATTACCAAAACCTACAGACACCATTCCCTTTAAAGATTGGAAAGGAGAAGAGTTAATCCAGTTTTTATGGAAAGATTTCTTTTTACCAACAGCAATCAAGGCCACGAACCTAAACTGGAAAAAAGAAAACCTAATCGAAGAAATACACAAAACCAAACTAGAAGAAATGATTTCCGAACATCGATGTTTGACTATTTTAAGAAATGGTTTTTATGGAATCGAATTTATACAAGATCGAATCCTCGAACTTGCAAAAAAACAACTGACTTCTACGAATACAAACCCACATAACATTGAATATAGGCACTTAGCAAAATCCTTTTATTTTCAAGGAATGCCCATCATCATCAAAAGAAATGACCAAATTCGAAAACTTTTTAATGGGGATATTGGGCTCGTTTTAAAAATCGATTCAGAACTGAGAGCGGTTTTCCCTATCGAAAACCGATTGTATTCTTTTGCTTTGGACACTTTACCTGAACATGAACCAGCTTTTTTTCTTACCATCCATAAAAGCCAAGGATCCGAATACAACACCATCCTACTCTATCTGCCACCTATCCCTAGTTTTGATCCCGAAAACACAAAAGAAATTCCCTTACTCAATCGAAGGATACTTTACACAGCTGTAACAAGGGCCAAAAAGAAAGTCATCCTCATGGGCGATTATCATACCTGGAAATTAGGTTTAGAAACATTTCGGAAACGAAAAACTGGCTTTCAGTTATTTTAAATTCCTTAGAAATTCCAATACTGTTTTTAAATTACCCAAAACCAAACTACCTCCAGATCCTAATATCGAAAATTCCAACATCAAATTGATACTATTTCCAAAATCTTCGTTCAATAAAAATCCATCCTCATCAATCGCATAACCAGAATCATGTGATTTTGTTGGAATTTTGGAACGAACAATTTCCGGCAAACTTCGTTTGTCGTTCAAATAACCAAATACACGTTTCCCTTTAGCATAGGCATACCCGATTTCAAAAGCTGTACCATCATCAACACAAGCACCTCGGAAAGGATTACAATTAGCAATCACCATATCGGATTGTTCAATGAGCGATATGTTTTCTTGAAAAATTTGTTTGGCCTTAGCCAAATGAATTTGGTCTGTTATTTCCCCATCAAAGGGAGTTAAGGCACGATACCCAAATGATTCGCAGAGGACTTTTGCATCGGAAAGTACCTGCAATGCATTGGGCAAAAAAACTTCCGGGCCCGCAAGATAGATAGTTTGCATATTGAATTCTACCTGGAGCCGGAAACAAATTTAAAGGATTTTTTAATTCATCTTAGGTTCTACTGGTGTGACTTTTACTTCACTAAAAGCAAATTTTCCATCCAATCCAAAATAAAAGAACCGAGGCCTTTGTGGGTTGTATTGTAAATCCCATGCATCTAAAGCATTATCCACTCCCACAAACCACTGGAAGTGGCCAAAAAATCTTTGTGACAATCGCAAATTCAAATTTGTATGGGGGTTCACCATTCGATAACCATAAGTGGCACTTGTCGTACAAGCAGAAATGTTGTTTTCTGCACAATAATCAGAAACGCCCGCAGGAAGTGCACTTAGCGCATTGGATATGTTAGTTTGAGCCTGACTAGCCAACAAAGTTTCTAACCCATCAAAATTTGTTGGGAGATCTGGGTTACACCAAAATGGATTTTTCACACAATAGTAAGGCTGTTTTCCGAAGACAACTGCAAACACAGACAAAGACATCCCACTTGTTTTTTCATCCAATCGAATACTAAAATTCCAACGATGTGGACCTCTTCCTTCAAGAGGAAGTTTAGTTAACTCGTCTCTTGTATCTGTATAAGTATATCCAACACTTGTAGATACAATCTCAGTCAATCGAACATTGACTGAAGATTCAATTCCTTGCGTTGTTGCCTTTTGATAATTGGATGTTTGATACACCATTAAACCCGATGAATCTCTGGCAGGATTTGTTCTAAATCCAATTAGATTGTCTACGTTGTTGTGAAATAAATTAGAACTATACCAAATTCTTTTTGTGATATCCCATTCCCAACCAAAGTTATAACTCCGAGAAAGTTCCGGCTTGAGATTAGAACTTCCTACAACCCGATACCCTACTCCTGGGTTTAAAAAATTAAAATATAAATCTTGAAAACTAGGTGCACGATATCCAAGCCCATTTGCTGCCCGGAATCGAAATTGGTCGGTTACATCATAACGAATGGCTAACTTGGGAAGCCACTCTCCCCCATAAATCGAATCATGATCATAACGAACTCCTGGAACAATTTGTATTCTTGGTTTGTCTGATACACGCCACTCATCTTGAACATAAAAAGCATTTCTAAAACGATAAGCATTCCCGTTAATCGTTTGTCCTTTTGTTAACTCTGGATTAAAATCTTCAAAACAAACATTGGGATAGGTCCTGCGACAATCAGGAGCAATCCTTGCAGAAGAAATTTGATCCTGCAAATTTTCTGCTCCAACAGAGGTTACATGATTTTCGGAGAATTTATAATCAACTCTAGATCGAAATTCAGCTACTGCATTGTCTGTCCTTTGTTGTGAATCCAAGTCATCTGCTTTTCTTTGATCCGTGGTATATAAATCTTGAAATCTAGAATAGTTAGCATTCAAATTTACATTCACTTTTTGAGTGGCGATCCAATCCACGTTGAATGCACCCATAAAGTCATGGGTTTTATTCCTACGGTCATAAATAGTTCTTGGAGGTGTAGCATCAACTGCAGTTTGGTCTAAATGCCGATAGTAAAATTGCCCCGTCAAAGTTAGGTTGTCCGTAGCATGGTAGACCGTTTTATTCGAGAGATTCATATCATTGAATGCACTTCCCGACGTTGACTCTAGAGGTGGTGAATAATTCGGCAACCTAGTGGCTAACAAATAAGAACTAACAGCAGAAGTATTAGCAGGGTACGGATTGTAACCTGGAGCCAGAGACGCATATCTTCCATTTCTTGGGCCTGGAGTTGCATCAGGAGTTAAATCATAACCATCTCCTTTATGCCAACCAACAGTAAAAAGAGTTGATAACTTATCACTTTTAGCTCCAACCGTTGCATAATTTCGAAACTCCATATAAGGCCCGTAATATTTTTCACTTCCAGACCCTCCTAAAGTTCGAAACTCAGCATACAAAGGGTCTTGTGCTTCTTTAGTAATGATATTGATCACACCTGCAATCGCGTCTGAACCGTAAATAGCAGAAGAAGCTCCCTTTACAATTTCAATTCTTTCTATATCTTCTGCTTTGAATCGGGTTAAGTCAATGGATCCACTAAACCTTCCTGTAGTTCTTTGCCCATCCACAAGGATTAACACATTCTGTGCAGATAATCCTTGCAAACGAACCGTTTGACCCCTTTCACCGGCTTGTGCTGGTCTAACTTCAATCCCGGGAACATTCCCCAATGTTTGGGATAAGTCTCTTGCACCCATCGCATCAATGTCTTTTCTCGTCAAAACCTCAGTCGTAATCGTGGAATCTTTTAAAAGGTTTTTCCTTCTGGTTCCAGTGACAGTAATCATATTGGAACGATCAAAATTTGTCTCATTTGGTTGGATTCCCGATTCACCATGTTTTGTCTGTTTTACGGGTTCCGAAGGTTCTTCTTTTCCAACAGAAGATTGCGAATACAAAGTGGAATGAATGAGTATCAAACCAATATTTATAACAAAAAAAAGAGAAAAAACCTTACGGGTTTGTAAACCCAAGGTTTGTTTGAAACTAGTCTTCATACTTTATGCACTTATAATCTAAGCAATTGAGGTTATAACTTCTTCCATTGAAACTTCGGATTTCCTGAAGTTCCCGCTGCGCTATAATAATCTAACATTTGAATTGCATACTTAGCTCCATCACTTCCGGTAATGATAAAAACGTCCGTTTTTGCTGTTAATATTGTATTGGAATAAGTATACCAAGCACCATATCCCGCTGGCATCGGAGTCAAATCAAGGGGAGCAGCCATTACAGGATTTATACTTTCTGAAGATGAAGTCACGGGGCCACCGCCAGCGGAGGAAAGTCGAACGTCCACAACTGCCGTACATTCTGCACCAGTAAAAGCAGAAGCGAAATTTGTAGAGCCGGATTTACATGCCCCACCACTCCCAGATCCACTTGTTCCACTGTTTGTCTGAATATTAAATCTTTTTAAAGCAATGTCCCATTGCGAAGTAGATTCTACTTTAACTCCATTTGACTTTAAACTCACGTACACCCAATTACAACTTGAGGTAGCATTAACTGTAGTGGTATAAGTTCCTGTTGTAACAACAGCATTGGTTGGAACTGCAGTACAAGGGATGCCACTTTCCACTCCACCAGCAAGCAACAATAAAGAAGCAGATGAATCATCATTACTGTCTTGTTTCAACGAACAGTTAAGAATGAATGAAACGATTAATAAAATTACGAATGAGAAATGTTTGGATGTTTGTAACTTAGGTTTTATTAGCATTTGTATACCTCTTCTAATATTTATTTGCCAAAGAACCGTTTGATCCCTTGGCAACTTCAATCTTTTAAAAATTATAGGATTGGTCTTGTCGATACGTGGACTTTAGTTGCGGTCAACAAGGCAGTGCTTGAAAAACGAAAATATGCAGCAAGAGAGTCTGTTGCTAAAATATTATTTGAGTCAGGCCAAGCAGAATATTTGATAATCGCATTATCACTATTAAGCGAACTTCTCACCTTACAATTTGCACCATTAATACCAGTTGCCCAGAAATGAACGGAAGGCGCAGATGTTGTAGAATTTCCGATACTAATACAAACATCAGCACCGTTTGCCAAAGCAAGACTTGGGTTAGCGCCTGAATCGGTTTGACCCCCTTGGTAGTTTCCGTAATCTTTATTACGAAACCAAGCGTATGGATTTGGACTAGAAACAGATTTACCAACAACAAAAGAATACTGACCCGTCAAAGTTGGAGCAGTAGTCGTAGGCGCAGTTTTATAACCTAAGAAAAAATAGAAATACCCGTTGTCTCCGAGAGCCTTCAGGTTTTCAATGCGAACAAAATTTCCATTTCCTGCAGCCGGTCGGCAAAGTTCTGCGTAAGTTCCAGATGTATAAGTAGCATCGATGGTTTTTTCACAAATCGTATTTGGGTCTTCATAGTTAGCAGCAATCGCTAATAATCCAAGAGATGTATTATTATTATCACTCGATTCGTCCGGGCAGGCAATCGAGAGGGAACCTACTACTAGTAGGGTAAAAAGTAGAGTCATTTTGCGGATCTGTTTCATTGGTCATTTTCCTAAAAGAGAATGAGTCTCATTTTTTGTACCCCCAAATGGAGTCAAGTACTTTGAGACTCATTCTCTTTTGTATTGACGCCTACTCCCTCCTCTTTGAACCTTGGATCATGATTCAATTCAACCTGACCAAAACATTAGGAACCCTTTTGGTATCCATTATTGTTCTAACATCACCCATATTTGCAGAACCGAACCATCGAATTGTTTCTGCAAACGGCACAATCACGGAAATTATTTACGCACTCAAATTGGAAAACCAGTTGGTTGCCGTAGATTCAACTTCCTATTTCCCAAAACAAGCAACAACACTTCCGAATGTAGGTTATCAAAGAACACTCACAAGCGAAGGAATTTTAAATGTAAAACCGACACAAGTCATCGGATTGGAATCAGCAGGGCCACCTGCAACCATTCAAAATTTAAAAGATGCAGGGATTCCCCTTTTATTGTTTCCAGACGAATACAAACTCGAAACTCCCAGCAATCGCGTGTTAGAGATTGGTAAAATTTTTGGAAAACAAAAAGAAGCGGAAAATTTAGCAAAATCAATCAACGAACAAATTCAAAAGTTAAAAATCAATAAAAACAATGTGAAGGTTCTTTTCATCTATTCGCGAAATCCAAGTTCTGTATTTATTTCTGGAACTGGTACAGCTGCTCATGCAATGATTGAACTTTCCGGTGCCAAAAATGCGGTGAACGAATTCTCGGAATACAAACCACTTACGAGTGAAGCTTTAGCAAAAGCAAACCCTGATATCATTTTAATGCCAGAAAAATCGGCACAAGGATTTGGTGGTGAAAAGGCAATTTGGGAAATCAATGGAATGGAATTCACACGTGCAGGCAAAGAGAAGAATTTGATTTTACTTGATGATTTACTTCTTCTTGGATTTGGACCACGACTTCCATTAGCTTTAAAAACACTTAACGATAAATGGAAACAGCTGGAATGAAGAAAAAATTTCTTTTTATCACATTCTGTATTCTTTTTACTATTTTTTCTGCGTTTGCCTCTTCACTATTCGGTGCGATGAGTATTCACTGGGGAGACTTATTCCTCAGTGATAGTATGGAATCTCGAGTTTTTTTCGAGTTACGTATACCAAGAATCCTTTTAGGACTTATGGTAGGAGGATCTCTTGCTTGGTCTGGAGCATTGGCTCAAGGTTTATTTAGAAACCCTATTGTAGATCCAGGTCTTATTGGGATCACAGCAGGATGTTCTTTATTTGCATCCATTGCGATTGTACTTGGTAGTTCCATTCCATTTTTACATTCCATATGGAGTGTTGTCCTCTTTTCTTTTGTCGGAGGAATTTCATCGTCCTTCATTATTTTCTTTTTTGCAAAATCAAAAGGAAGAACCGATGTTTTTTCAATGTTACTCTCTGGTATCGCAGTTAATGCAATTTGTTTTTCAGCGATTGGGATTTTAAGTTATATCGCCAATGAAGCACAACTCCGGAATCTTTCTCTTTGGAATATGGGAAGTTTAGGTGGCGCTTCTTGGAACCTCTTAAAATCATTTTCCTGTTTTTTTGTATTACCACTTCTCGTAAGTCCCCTTATTGCGAAACAGTTAAACGTATTCATTCTTGGAGAGAGAGAAGCGACCCATTTAGGAATATCTACGGAACTTTTAAAAACCTCAATCATCCTCCTAATTGGTGTGAGCGTAGGAGCTTGTGTTTCTATTGTAGGTAACATTGGATTTGTTGGTTTGGCAGTACCTCACATTGTCAGACTTGCGATTGGACAAGACTATCGATATTTACTGATTACAACTTATATATTGGGTGGTGGTCTACTTTGTTTTGCCGATGCAATTTGTCGTGTGATCATCGCTCCTTCGGAAATTCCAGTGGGTATTGCGACTGCCTTACTCGGATCACCATTTTTTCTTAGTTTGATCAGAAAAAGGATGCACTCTATATGACAATACAAGCCATCGACTTAGATTATTCGATTGGATCGAAACAAATTCTTTCTAAAATAGAATTAGAAATTCATCCAGGTGAACTCCATGTTTTAATTGGGCGAAATGGCGCCGGAAAATCATCCCTCTTTCATATGTTATGTGGTGATATATATCCACAAAAAGGGACCATATATTTGGATGGAGTGGAACTACGGAACTATTCCAAAAGTCAGTTGGCCAAAATCCGAGCAGTCCTTACACAAGAAACGAATATCACTTTTCCCATCCATTCAGAAGCAGTGATTGCCCTTGGTCGTCACCCTCATGCAACAGATGTGTCTAGAGATAAAGAAATCGTTCAAACCTGTCTAAAAATTACTGATTCGATAGGCCAAAGAGAACAAAACTACGCGACCCTTTCTGGTGGAGAGAGACAAAAGATAAACTTCGGTAGAATCTTAGCACAAGCCTGGGAAACACCACCAAGATATATATTTCTTGATGAACCGGTATCTGCTTTAGATATACCCAACCAATACAAAACTCTGAATATCTGCAGGCATATGGCAGATCAAGGATATGCTGTATTTATGATCTTACATGACTTAAATCTAGCAGCACAGTATGCGGACAAAGTCACCCTACTCCATCAAGGAAGAATCATTAAATCAGGAAAACCAAATGAAGTCCTCACATCCGAAAATTTAGAAACTGCATTTGGAATTAAAACAAGAATTCTAAACGCACCAGAGGGCAATTTTATCATTCCAGAAATCATAGGAGAAACAATATGAATGAAAATTTAAAACAACAATGGGAAAACTTAACAAAAGAAATGCCCAAACTTAGAATCCGTGACGCTGCCAAACACTTAAAAGTAAGCGAAGCAGAGCTTCTTGCCACAAAAATCGGACCTTCCGTACAACTGTTAAAACCAGACTGGGCAGACTTTTTACTTAAAACAACAAGTCTAGGTTATGTGATGGCACTAACAAGAAACGAATCCTGTGTCCACGAAAGAAAAGGAGTTTATAAAGATGTATCAGTCAACGGACAAACAGCCCTTGCTGTTGGCGAAGACATAGACCTACGAATTTTTCTTAAAGATTGGAAGTATGGTTTTTATGTAGAAGAACCAAGAGAAAACGAAGTGATGCGTAGTTTTCAATTTTTTGACTCCAAAGGCGAAGCAGTTCACAAAATCTACCAAACAGATAAATCATTGGTAGACGGTTGGAAAAATCTCAAAAACCAATTTGTAGATGAGACAGCAACCTTCACAACACCAACAGCCGGAACAGTACCGAAAACAGAAACCAATGACCCAAAAGAAGTCCCTCAATTCTTAGAGGCATGGAGCAAACTGGAAGACACACATGACTTCTTTTCTTTACTTCGTAAATTCCAATACTCCCGCGAATTTTCACTAAAAGTCGCAAGTGGGAAGTTTTCTTTTAAAATTTCTACAGAAGATTTCTTAAATCTAATGGGTCAGGCAAGCAAACTGGATTTGGACATCATGATCTTTGTCGGAAATCCAGGAATGATTCAAATTCATACCGGAAAAATTCAAAAACTAGAACCGATGGGACCATGGTTTAATGTCTTGGATCCAGAATTCAATCTACACCTAAGAACCGACAGAATTGAATCCGTATACATCGTCGACAAACCAACAAAAGACGGCACAGTAACATCCGTAGAAGTTTTTGACAACGAAGGTATTTTGATTTTACAAATGTTTGGAAAACGCAAACCAGGGATCCCACAATCAGATGTTTGGTTTCAACTTTCTAGAGAGTATACAAATAAAAGTGAGGAACTAAACCCTTCTTTTGTATAAATCACTGGGGAAACTCAACTTCATCCGAAAACCTTGAGTACCATCAATACTCAAGGTTCCTCTCATTTGTTTCTCTGCAATCACTTTCGCCAAACTTAAACCCAACTTCTTCTGGTTCTGTAAGTCAAATCCCGCCGGTAATCCAATTCCATTGTCACTATATTCAAAATGGCAAACATTCCCATCAAATGAAAACAAAATTGAAATTTGCCCTACCTTTTGATCAGGAAAGGCATACTTAAAACTATTTGAAAGTAACTCTGTAAATACAAGTCCAAGAGGAACAGCGGTATCCAAAAGTAGAGACCCCTCCCCTACCTCGAAATTAACATGAATATCTAACTCTGAAATAGGATAGGCATTTCGAACCATATCAACTAACGAATTCAAATAATCTGAAACTGGGATTTCACTTAAATCTTTGTTGGCATATAAATGATCATGAACCAACGACATGGTTTGGATTTTGATCGAAGTATCTTCTACAATGGCCTGAATATTTTTATCATCCGGAAAATCTGATGCTTGTATCATTAAGATAGAACGAACCATTTGAATTGAATTTTTGGTTCTATGAAAAATTTCGGCGACTAAGTTTTCCTTTTCCAACAAAGACTTTCTGATCACTTCTGCATAAGTTTTATTTTCTTCAATTTCTTTGGAAAGAAGTCGATTACTTTGAATTAGTTTCTCATATGGATCATTGATAGCAGCAAGGAAAACAGCTTTATAAATCAAATAAAAAGCCCCAATTTTATAAATATGGCCAATCACGTTGTACACATCAAACACACTAGTGTAAAAAGCAAAAACCATCTCACTAAAAATACAAACAATGAAAGCAGATAAATAATATTGCCTTTGTTTTGTTGAAACATAAAAGCCAGCCTTCTTATAAAGAATGAGAGACAAAAAAAGGATTGTAATGATCACAAACTCCGCATTTTTTTTGAAAGCCGTTAACCCTTTCCCCTGTTCATAAGTCTGAGGGATCCAATGGGAATAAAAAATAACCAACAAGAAAACAACAGAAACCAAAAGAAAGGCAAAGAACATCAAAAACCTTTCTTTAACCAAACGATAGCTTCTCTCTGGTTTGATATAGATGGCACCAAACAAAACCATTGCCGTGATCATACGGGAAAAAATCCAAAACTGAGACGACTTGTTACCCGAGTTTGGCGTAATAAAATCAGGCATTCCTCGATACCCAAGTGTATGCATAAAATCAATCAACCCAACAACAAGAAATCCAACACCGAGAAACAAAGTGTGAGGGTTACGGCTTTGCGAATAAGAAAAGTATCCAAGGCCAAAAATAGAAAAAGATACAATAACACTAAAGATTTCAGTTACATTATGAAATACCAAAAAATAGCCGATTTCATACTCACGATAAAAGTAATTAGGAAATGTACCGACAAGCAGAAGTGGGAACAGACAAAACAAGGTAACACCTAAATATAGATGATTGTTTTTCAAAACTGCAAAAAGAGGATCAATTCTATACATTTATTAGGAGGAAATTAGATAGAATTCTTTTGTTCAGGCAAGAATTTATTTTAAAACAGGAAATAATATAACTCAAAAAATCAAAACTTAAACTTTCGTTAGGTCTATAGAAACCAAAGTAATATCATCTTTTGATACTTGTCGCATTGCGGACAATCTGTTCAGAAGATTTGTATGAAACGCATTCTGAGGGAATCCTACCAAAGGTTCTATTTCCGGGAATAAAATTGCGTCGGGTTCTTCATCTGGTTTTAGATTTTCATACAATCCATCGGTAAAAATAAGTATACGATCCCCTTCCTCCAAACCAATCATTTTTTGTTCGTATTCGAAATTAGATCGAACTCCAAGCAATAGACCAGGACATTCGAATGATTCTATTTCTCCATTACGAATCAAAACAAAGGGAGGATTCCCGGCAGAACTAAAGTATAATTTCATTTGAGAAAAATCGATATAGAAATAGGCTGCACTGACAAAACGAGCACTGAGACTTGTACAAAGAAAACGGTTCATGGCGGCAATCAGCTCTTTAGGTGACTCCTTAAACTCTTTCGCATTTCGGAATGCAATTTTAACTGTTGAGGAATCAAGTGCCGCACTCACTCCATGACCCGTCACATCAGCAATCACAAGACCAAAACCATCAGAAAACTCAAAATAATCATAGAAATCACCACCCACATCATAAAGCGGGTGATAAGACACAACCATCGATAATTTTTGATTTGTTGGCAACTTATCAGGCAATATACGCATTTGGATTTTTCTTGCAGTTTCCAAATCTTTCTTAATTGTCGTTAGTTGGTTCTGAGCGATTAGATTTTCTTCCAACAAAAAACGCAACCTCCTGCCCAAGGCAAGAGAGAACAAAATCACCTCAAATGCAGTCCCAATTTGTACCCCATAACGACCGAAAGTTGAAGATGGGATGAGTGAGGCCTTAGTCAAAGAATCAAAAATGACACCAATAAACAGTGTCACCCATGCAAAAAGAAAAAACAAAGAGGACTTCACTCCTTTTACATAGGAATAAGCACCCGCAGACATCAACAAAAGGAAGATATAAGGGAAAGTATAAATAAAGGAAACTTCGATCCAGTTAGATGGAATTACAAAAGAACAAATTGCCATCATTCCAAAAGCAACTACACTAAAGAAAATCAATCGATGTAAAAATGGGTTTATCTTTTTTAAATTTAAAAATGTTAACGAAAAAAGACCCACAAAAGTAAGGGATACGTTGACTGAAACATAAAGATAGGGCTTTACTGACATCGCTACATTTGGAAAGAACAGCTGTTTAAAAAACCCTCCAAGTAATGAGTAATTGATGGCTAAAGTTGCTAGGTACATACAATAATATACATAAGCTTTTTCTCGAACGCTGATATATATTAGTAAATTGTATAAGAGTAATGCAAGTATGATCCCAAAATAAACTCCATTGGCAATATAGTCTCTTTCCATTCTATCGAAAAAGGAATTAATTTTCCAAATCCGAAATGGGGCGCTTAAGATTCCCGAATTCTGGATGAAAACATAAATGGTTTTGGTTTCATAAGGTTTTAAAGATAATTTATAAATCGGGTTTCTATGTTGTATTTCTCTTTCGGCAAAAGGTTTAGAACCATCAAATTGTTTTTGAACGATCACACCTCCCGATTCCCAACCTAACAGGACGCTATCTACCCAAGGAGCTTCCAATTCTAGAATATAATCATTGGTTTCCTCATAAGGATTCGAGACATCAAACTTTACCCAAACCGAAGGTTTCCAATAACCAAAATTATATTTAAGTTCGTGCGCTTTGGACCAAACAGGTCCACTGGAAAGGATTTGTTCCAAGGTCTTCGTTTCGAAAGTATATTGGATGAGAGGACGTTCTGGGAAATTTGTGCCGCAGGACATAAAAATCAGAATGGATAGAAATAAATTAATTCTTCTGAGTTGGGTCATTGGCATGAATTGAAGCCTAATGCCAATTTTTTGAACCTAACGGTTACTGGAATTCAAAATCAAAATTAAGTAGAAAACGTATTGCCAAAATCCCTAAACTCAGGATAGTTTTGGCAAATCAAGGAGATAGGTTTATGTCAGCAAAATTTGAAATCTACAAGGACAAAGCAGGAGAATTCCGCTTCCGTCTCAAAGCAGCCAACGGGGAAATCATCGCATCTAGCGAAGGATATGCGTCCAAACAATCCTGCGAAAACGGCATCGCTTCCGTTAAAAATAATGCCGCAGCCGCTGAGATTGTGGATCAGACGTAAGAACAGCAGTAGTCTGTTACAGTTTGAACTTTTAATTTAAACTTGGATCCAGCAGGGACTTCAAATTCCGACTGACCGTCAATTTGAAGCCATGTTTCGGATCCCGGTAGCAAAACAGAGAGTTTCCCTGATTGGATTTCCATGATTTCCTTTTGGTCTGTTCCAAATTCATATTCTCCGGGCATCATGATTCCCAAAGTTTTCTTTTCCCCATTCGGAAATAGGACCGTCCGGCTGGTAACGTTCCCATTGAAATAGATATTAGCTGGTTTTAGTACTGTTACGGATATAAATGAACTCATACAGACCAAAAACTGGACAGACTCCAGACTTCCAAGTGAATTCTAAAGGCCTTATCTCTTCGATTTTGCATTAAAAAGTGTTTGCGAAAATCGAAAGTACAAGAACCGTGAAGTCAGTGCCCATAAAGTCCTCACAAAAATCAGAGAACAAAAAACAACAAGCCAGGGAGAAGTCCATCGAGAGGATTCTCACCTCAGCCATTGTTTTGTTCGCAAAACATGGGTTCTCTCAAACTACCATGGAAATGATTGCCAACCATGCTAAAATTTCCAAGGGACTAGCTTACAATTATTTCAAAAGCAAAAACCAAATTTTCGAACAAATCATAGACAGTCACCTCGCCAAACAAGAGAAGTTCTACAACAATATCCCCCCAAACCTTTCCGCAAAAGAATATGTCAGAGAATTTTTCAATCGTTCTATCCAATTTGCAAAAGAAGAAAGAAAAACCATGGTTTTAATTTCTGTATGCCTTTTCCAACCGGGATCTGTTTCACTTTCAAAGAAAATGTTAGAAAATGTGGAAAAACGATTTGCCCCTTTCAAAGAGGCAATGCGAGAAAGATTCAGATCTTACGGGGTCAAAGAACCTGATAAAGAAATGATTCTTATCAAAACTTTTCTTCATGGTGTGATCATGAGCCAACACTTTAATGACACTACAACTTGCACACCAACGATCATTGAAATGGTTTTGGAAAGATACGATTACAAAAGCTAAATCCTAGTCCCCAACCCCGCCCGGAATTTTTAGAATCAGAAGGTTTGTCGTCGCTGTTGCCAAAAGTTTCTCTTTTTCAGTTCGCATCTCCCCTACCATATGAATGGTGGAAAATCCTTTTGCTTCTACAGTAGCTGTTACGATGACCTTTTGGTCAACGGCGACTCCCCGAATGTATTGGATATTCATATCAATGGTAGTTGTCGGACGTTTTGCGACTAAGTAACTCAAGGGTCCAAAAGCATTGTCAAAAGCAGCAGCAATCACACCACCCTGCATCATTCCCATTGGATTGGTTTGGTCTTCCGAGACGGGAAAAGCAACAGTAATACTTTTTCCTTTTGTATAAGACAAAATTTCAGCTTTCATCGCTAGAAATATGGGAGGCGGGACTGTGATTTTCCGTCCGCCATGATTAAAATTAACAGTCATATCATTTAGGATACTTTGTGTTTCTTCGGCTGTCAGTGTTTGCATAAAAAAGCCTCCATATGTTACCAAGTGTAACATTATTTGGTTTTATTTCAAGAAAAAATGTTGCCACTGGTAACTTATTTTCTACAATTCTATTGTGAAACGATCTTCTTATCACCATGGCGATTTAAAAAATTCTATCATAAAATCTTGTCATAAATTATTACAAAAAAAAGGTGCTTCTGATTTTTCACTTCGAGAGGTGGCTACACTCTCGGGTGTTTCTCATGCGGCAGTGTACAGGCATTTCCAACACAAAGAAGAAGTTCTAGAAATTTTATCAGCCATAGGATTTGATCGGCTTGGGTCTTTACAGAAAAAAGTACCACAAAATCGGCAAAACCCAGACGACTATTTTGTGAAATTGGGATTGGTTTACGTCCAGTTCGCAATCAAAAATCCCAATTATTACCGCCTCATGTTTCAAACAAAACGTTCCCAAGAATCAAAAATTTTAAAACGTTCCAAAATAAAATCTTATGCAATTCTTGTTCGCGGATGTCGGTTTTATTTAAAAACAAAACACAGAAAAGAGAATCATCGTAGTTTTGCTCTTATGGCTTGGTCCTTAGTTCATGGATATAGCAATTTATGTATAGAAACAGATTTTCCTGACACAGAAAGCCAGGTATTAAACAAATCTACAATAGAAATGGCAGAAGACATCTTGCGGTTTTCCATTTAGAAAAATAAATTTAGATTTTTAATTCCTCAAATTTTTCCAAAAATTCGAATTTATCCCTTACAAATTTTTTTGGATTTTCTATACCATATTCACAGTAATAAACCATTTGTTGGCCATCGTTAGCATTGGTGCAGTTTTTAGCTTCATCTAATTTTAGATAGAGGTTTCCTGTTTTTTTGTGTTTATAAACGATCATAAAAATTCTCCAGATAATGAATCTAATTTCGAAAGGAATGATTACATGAAACCATTCTCTGGTTTGAAATAGTTTGGGTTTCGATCCAGTTTTTCCATATCAAGTGTAAACTTCCTGCTAAAAAATCCGGTGACGGTAAATTTAAAATCTGGTAATGTGTTGATTTTGATAATGTCCTTTCACTCCAAATTTTAAATTCATCCCAAGAAGTTTTTTTATGTAATATTTTTTGTACCTCTAATGTACTGATAAAGGAAGGAACATCTTTTTCCAAACCTGCATTGGATTTTTGAATGGTGGGGACTTGGAGATTTTTCCCTTCTTTTTCTTTCCGCATTGGATTTTTTTCCAAGACGGATTCTTTGGGAGCCAGTTCTTTAAGAGTTGGTTTTGAGAATAAAGGTTTTAGAAATCGTCTTCTTCCATCGAATCCAGTTTGTTCCAATAAACCGAGTTTTTTTAGAGAGGTGATGAGTCTTGAGATGGTATCCATTTTAAGACCAAGGACTTCGCCGAAATATCGGTTTGATGCAAAACACCCACCTTTGTCATGTAGGGAGACAATTTCTGCGTATAGTTTGGTTTGGCTATGAGAGAGATTGAGATCCTCTATCCAAACGGGAATCCAAATTCCTGTTCGATTTGTTTTCATTTTAGGTTCCTTCTCCCAAACGAACACATCTCCGGCTACGAGCGTTTGGTTATTTTTTGCCTATATACCTTTTGGGTATATCTCCCCTACTCTACTGATGAAAATTTGTTTTTGAATTCGAACAAACCTTCGGTCAACTTAGAGAAAAGAAATTTTGGAAGTTCTTTCGAACGTCCTTTCGGAACTTTTTTAGAATTCCGGTTTGAACAATGACGGCGTTGTGGTAGAGCCGTGTTCGGTTGTGTGAGCCGAACGTTCCCTATATGTACAAATTCAAAAATTTCGTCAAGTGAAAAATGAGACATAATTCTGAGAGAGTCTCATTAGGATCAGTTTTCTGTAAGTTTGGATTTTGAGGATTGAGAGGGAGGAAATGGCCCCGGGTCGCTACCACACTTCCCAGGGCTTTTATTGTTCAACCCGGTTACGGATCTAAAGAACAATTTAGTCTGCAATCCAAAGAAGTACAAGTTTTTTTCTAAATTTTTGTCAAAAAAACGAATCTCTTTTTTTGTCTTTGGATATGGTAAAGATGAATAGGTTTATTTTTTAAATTTCCGAATAGTCTCTTCTAAGATTGATTTTTCATTTTGTAACTGGGAGATCTTTTCTTTGATTTTTGAGAGTTTGGTTTTTAGATCTTTGAGTTCCAGGTTCCCGAGTTTTGGTTTGGATTGTTTAGGTTTGTTTGGTTTTAACGGACGAACGTATTCTCTTAGGTCATTTCGAGAAGGGAAGTCTCCTTTTTTTTCCAATCCTTTGATTAAGTAATCAATCGCTTTTTTTCTGTTGGTTACGTCTAGAGGAGCTATCTCCGTAAATAAACTGGTAGGGATCTGAAAGATGGGATGATTTTTGTCTGAATTTGAGTTGATGTTTGTTTCTTTTAAGATTTCTGCATGAGATATTTTTGTTTTCACCCATTGTGCTGATTTGTTGATTCGTTTCGCTAATTGGTCATTTGTTTCTTTGTGTCTATTTTTTAATTCCTGAAGAGAGAGAGCTAGGTCAGATTCGGAAAGATCCTCGCGTTGTAAGTTTTCTACCAACTTAATTTCTGGTAATTTGGTTATGTCGATTTGTTCTACGTTTTTGATGATGGCTAGGATGTTTTTTCTTTTAAGAAGTTTATGTGCCCGAAACCTTCTTTCTCCGTTGATGAGTTCGTATTTTCCCGCTTTTTTCCTGACAACAATTGGCTGTAAAAGTCCATATTGGGAGATGGATTCTGCAAGTTCTCTGATTGTGGATTCGTTAAAAGTTTTTCTCGGATTATTTTCCGTAAGGATTTGGTCCACTGGGATCTCTGTTGCATTGTGGTTTGAAGTGCCTTCTTCTTTTAGAAATGGATTTAAGGATGAGGTTCTGGCACTTGCTCTCGAGAGGATGTCGGCTGGATTATAGTTTGTTTTATTTTTCATGGTATTGCTAAGGTACGCCGGCGTACTTTATTTTAGTTTCTCCGCTAAGATTTCGAAAGCTTTCCAGGGGACACTTCCTTCTTG